>CABPZV010000023.1 GCA_902462015.1 uncultured Eubacteriales bacterium
AAAATTGTCTTCGGAGGCTTGCTTGGCAGCGCTCCGGTTATGAAGGTCAATACATACTCTCCTGCAAAATTCGTTTCACGTGGTGGACGAATTCCTGCTCCGATACACAGTCTTAGAAACTAACATAAAAATACTAAGAAAGACCTGTTTAAGCAGTATGAAGTATCTTACATACGCAAATATTAACCTTGACATTCTTGAACAAAACTATAAAAGAATCAAAACAATTACCAAAGCCTCAAGAGTTATCTGTGTTATAAAGGCAAACGCATACGGACATGGGGCACCACAGTGCGCTAAGCTTCTCTATGAATGCGGATGCAGTTCTTTTGCAGTTGCAAATCTTGCAGAAGCTCTTGAAATAAAAAACTTAATTCCTAAAGCAGATATTTTAATTTTAGGAGCGACTTCTCCGGAAGATGCCCGTATTCTGTCCGAGAACAACATCACTCAAACGGTTTACTCGGCAGATTATGCCAAGACACTTTCAGAGGCCGCAGCGATACAGGGCGAGAAGTGCAAAATTAAAACACATCTTAAGCTCGATACCGGAATGAACAGAATCGGCTTTTGCTGCGATCAAGCCGGAATAGCTGAGGCAGTTAGAGCATGCCGTCTTCCCTGCCTCGATTTCAAAGGAATTTATACTCACTTCGCATGCGCCGACAGTTCTGACAGCAATGAAACTGTCATGCAGGTAGAACGGTATGTAAAAGCGGTTTCTGAAATAGAGAATCAAATCGGTAAATTCAAAATTCACCATTTGAGCAACAGCGCCGCAATTCTAAAATATCCGGAATATCACTCCGACGCCGTCCGGGCCGGAATTATTCTTTACGGGTTAAAACCGTCCGATTCGGTAAATGACGGAGACAATGTTAAACCTGTAATGGAACTCTATTCAACCGTTATTCACATTCATACGGTTAAAGCCGGAGAAAAAATCGGTTACGGAGGCAGCTATACTGCAAAGTCCGATATCCGCACAGCGACAGTCGCGGCCGGCTACGCTGACGGATTGCTCAGGGGTTTTGCACATAACGGCTATACAGAAATTATTCACGGCGTTAAAAGCTATAGTGCACCCATTATAGGACGCATATGCATGGATCAATGTATGATCGACGTGACCGGTATACCTGATGTGAAACCAGGTGACAAGGTACGTATATTCGGACGGGGTGAAATATCTGCCGACAGCATTGCGAACAGAAACGATACAATCGGGTATGAAGTCGTCTGCGGTATAGGCAAACGGGTTCCCAGAATATTTTACAGAGACGGCCGTTCTGTAGAAATTAGCAGCTCGATTTAGAGAATGTCGGAAATGGCACTCGTCAGAAAAAACGGAGATTTATAATGGCTCAGATAGATAAAAATAAAATAGATACGGACACTACAAAAGAAATATTGTCTGACAGTGGCACTGCAAAAGGACGGCTTCCAGATACTGTGGCTCTTGGAGATGACGACAGCATCGTTATTATTGATCAGACAAAGCTGCCGCTTGAAACAAAACTTATAAAACTGAAAACGCAGGATGAAATATACCATGCAATAAAAACTCTTCAGGTGCGCGGCGCTCCGGCGATAGGCGTTACAGCCGGATTTGCACTGTATCTCGCTGCAAAAGAAATTATTAATACAACACCTGATATAAGCAGGGATATGTTTATAGTTAGACTAAAAGACGCCAAGAAATATCTCGCATCTTCACGTCCCACGGCCGTCAACCTTTTTTGGGCACTCGATAAAATGCTGAATACAGCGATAAAATCGTCGGATATCCCGGAAGCGATTAATAATATGAAAAAGAAAGCAATTTCAATAAGAGACAATGACATTTCTTCTTGCCGTAAAATAGGTGAAAACGGACTTAAGCTTCTACGTCGCGGCGACGGGATTCTGACACACTGCAATGCTGGACAGCTCGCAGCGGTAAGATACGGAACTGCACTGTCACCGATTTACCTCGGTCACGAACGTGGATACGGTTTTCACGTATATGCCGATGAAACAAGACCGCTTCTGCAGGGGATGAGACTTTCAGCATTTGAACTGTCCTCCGCAGGAATCGACACGACAGTTATCTGTGACAGCATGGTATCATCTATTATGAAATCGGGAAAGATAAATGCAGTAATTGTAGGCGCCGACAGAATCGCCGCAAACGGAGACACAGCGAACAAAATCGGAACATCCGGAGTAGCAGTTATCGCAAAGCATTACGGCATTCCATTTTACGTCGCGGCTCCAAAATCAACCTTTGATCCGTCGGCATCTACAGGAGAAGATATCGCGATTGAAGAGAGAGACGCATCAGAAATCGGAGATTTGTGGTTTGAAAGTCCGCTATTGCCACGTTTAGCAAAAGCCTATAATCCGGCTTTCGATATCACAGATCATACACTCATAACAGGCTTCATCACAGATGACTGAGGACACAGCAAACCGCACCTGATCGTTCATACAAGACCGCAGTACAATCACTCAGATATAACTAAAAGCAAGATGTCCCGCCATTAAAGTTGCCGCTTTAATGGCGGTGGCCTCTATAGGCGCCGGATTCCTCTTAATTTTTTCAATGGTGGATTATACCACCTCTGAAACGCCTTATGACTGGGCTAAAGCCCCTTATTGAAGCGATATTAATACACCATTCACTAACAAGTATAACCTTTAGAATAGAAAGGATCTTTTATGTTAAATGCAGAAATACCGTATCCGTCTGACGCGGAAGCAATAGCCGCAATTATAGATATCGGTAAAAAGCTCTATACAAAAGGCATGGTAGCGTCAAACGACGGAAACATAAGCGTCAGAGTAGGAAATAACGCTGTATGGATAACTCCTACAGGAGTATCCAAAGGAGAGCTCGTTCCGGATATTCTCCTGAAGCTTACTCTTAACGGCGAAATTATTGAAGGAAACACAAAAAAATCAACAGAGACCGCAATGCACCTAAGAATGTACACTGAAAATTCTGAAATCAGAACGGTGGTTCATGCGCATCCGGCTTTTGCAACCGCATTTGCCATTGCAGGAATTCCTTTTGATTCTGTCATTTATCCAGAAGCATATGCTGTAATAGGAGCCATTCCGATAGCCCCTTATGCAACTCCGGGCACGCATGAAGTACCTGATTCTGTAGCTCCTTTTGCAAAAACTCACAACGCGGTGCTGCTATCCAATCACGGCGCTCTGACTTGGGGAAAAACTCCAAAACAAGCGTGGTTCCGCATGGAATCTCTTGAGAATTATGCAAGAATTACGATGTACTCAAAATATTTCTTGGGACAAGCAAATCCGATTCCAGAGGAAAAAATAAAAGAAATTCAAATTTTTGACTGACCGCAGCACAGATCGGGCAATCATTTGAGATTATCATTCTATGACGTCTTGAACTTAATTATAAAGCTTCAGAAAACTTTGCCAATCCTTTCAATAATGGGACTGCCCCGTCAAATGACGTGGCAAGGATTGGCAAAGCCAACCTGCCATTCAGTTTGAAATTGTATCTCCAACTGAATAGTGAAATGTAACCCGCCGACTGGAGGCGATCGCCATTAAAGCTGCCGCTTTAATGGCGAGACATCTTGACTAAGTTATAAAAAATGCGCTCCAAAAGTGTAAATACTTTTGGAGCGCATTTCGCAACGGCCACGGAATAAATCTTTTTATATAAAAATATAGATTTTCTTGTAACACAAAATAATAAAATTCATATAATAATTACTGCATGAAGCAATGATTAATTCAAATCCGAATATTTAACGATTGCGAAAGGTAAGGTTTACATATGATTAAAGTGTTTATAGATCAGGGACATAATCCTACGAATCCCAATGCAGGGGCAGAAGGAAACGGTCTCCGCGAGCAGGATATTGTATATGAAGTCGGACGCCGCCTTGCACTGCTTTTAAACGCAAATCCAAATTATGAAGCACGTCTTTCCAGAAATTCTCCGACCGAAATACTCGGAAATTCCACAGCCGAAAGCTTAAGACTTCGCGTTGACGCGGCTAACTCATGGGGCGCCGACATTTTCATCAGTATTCACGCAAACGCTTCCGAGATTTCAACGGCAAGCGGAGTCGAGGGCTACGTATATGCAATACCGTCATCCGCGTACAACCTTTCGGAGGATATTCTCGAACAGCTGTCACTGATAACAGGTCTTACAAATCGAGGAACATTTGCAAGGCCAACTCTGTATGTTCTGCGAAAAACAGCCATGCCTGCTGTACTCACAGAAATAGGATACATTACAAATCCGAACGACGCAGCACTCATGAACAATAACCCGGATATTTTCGCACGAGGAATTTACAACGGAATACTCCAGTATTACGCAAGCTAAGAAACCTTTTCGAAAGTCACATTATATTTTTTAGTATATGATTCTGCCGAAGAACCACTTCCGGAACATATGGCAAGATTGCTTATTCCGTAGAAAGCACCGTCCCCCACAGTTGTTTCAGATGGAATTGTAACCTTTTTAAGACCTGTACAATATGCAAAAGCATAATCGCCGATAGCTTTTACTCCCGATGATATAACTACTTCGTTCAATGCAGTACAGCCAGAAAACATTCTTGAACTTATTTCAGAGAATCCGTCATTAAAAGTAACGCTCTTTAATGAAGTACAGCCGGAAAATACATAATCTCCGCTCCGTACTATACTTCCCGGAAGAGTAATTATTTCAAGAGATGTGCCGGAAAACGAATATCTGCCTAGATTTTCAAGAACATCCGGAAGCTCAGCAGAACGGAGACCGCTGTCCTTAAAAGCCGATGGACTTATACTGCGCACTCCCGGCATATCAATCGACTCAAGATTTTTACAGCGGCTGAAAGCACTTGTATCAATATTTACAACATTTGCAGAAAGAATAACATGTTTTAGCGAGCTGTTTCCCTCAAAGGCACTCTTGCCGATACTCATAATTTTAGTATTATCGTAAAATTCCGGGACAGTAACAGTCTCAGATGCCCCTGAATATCCGGTCACCTCAGTATAATCTTCATAAACAGCGAAGACAAAATCTCCGGAATCTTCTGTACGCAAAAGCTCAGATTCAGGAAGCGGACTGGTAGTTATTACAGTTTCAGATTTTTCCTCCTTTTCCGTACATCCCGGTATGACCATAAATACTGTCAAAGCAATCAAAAAAAATACAGGTATTTTATAAACAATATCTTTTACCATTTTCTATATCCCCATATATTACTTTCCACTATTTCATAAATGCAGGCTTCACGGAACAGGTATGATATATGTCATACTTGTTCCGCGTTTTATCAAGGCCAGTCTGTCCGTACGGCTTTTCCGGCGCGGATAATTCTGCCCGTCCTCTTATCGCCTATCGCCGTGACTAACAGTCACAGTCTCTGTCCATATGAATTTAATCTTATATATCCCGTTTTTTCAATTATTTGCTGACCTTCATCAGACAGCAACCAATCAATTAGCACGGGAATATTTTTCATTTATGTTATCAGAGCGGTATATCGCATAGAACTGCACAATAAACAGAAAAATAATTAAATACAGCATATTTTGTTCCTCTTCTTAGAAATACAATTAACCTGCTTATATGTACTCTTATTTTTTAATTATACAGCAAATCGTCAGCCAAATCAATGGTAATCTGTAAATTTCTTATATGTGAAGTTTTTTTCAAAATTTTTAACCGTCATGTATTGAATTTTATTATTTTTTCAGTAAAATATATGAAGAGAGAGTTTTTTATATATTTTTTTATTTATCTAAAAATAACAGGTTTAAAGGAAAATAAACTCTACAGCAGATAACGGCTTTCAATAAGGGACTTGCCCCGTCAAATGGCGTGGCAACCATTCCAGTAGAAGACTGTATCTCCCACTGAATGGTGAAATGTAACCCTCCGCCTGAAAGGCGATCGCCATTAGGGCGGCAGCTTTAATGGCGATTGCCTTAACGGCGGGACATTTTGCCTAAGGTATAACAAGTATTTAAATAATATTCAGGCGAAAGGTATAATTATAAAATAATGGCAAACTACAGAAAAAGCAGAATTAACGGAGAGATAACCCGTGAAATGGCATCAATAATACGCGATGTAAAAGATCCAAGAGTCAACGAAGCAATGCTTTGTATTACCGGTGCAGATTGCTCAGCCGATCTTAAGCAATGCAAGATATACTACTCCTCCCTGCTCTCAGCGGAAAACGCACCAGAAATAAAAAAAGGGCTTAAGAGTGCAAACGGATTTATACGCAGTCAGCTTGCAAAGCGCCTTAACCTAAGAACAACGCCCGAACTTCATTATATCCTCGACACTTCTGTTGAAAACGGCGCTCACATATCATCTATTCTTCGCAAAATAGACGAAGAGCTTGAAGCAAGGACAATAGAAGAAAAGAACGAGGAAGATAAAGAGGTATAAGCAATAATGCAAAATAATACAAAAGCTCTTACGGTTAATGAAACAGCAGCACTTCTGAAAGACAGCGACGACATTCTGCTGGTAACGCATTCAAGACCGGACGGCGACACATTAGGGTCGGCAATCGCACTTGAAACCGCTCTGAGAATGCTCGGGAAAAACACATATACCGTGTGCGACGACGATATTCCCGAAAGACTCAGCTTTATACTAAACTACAGAACCGGAAATTCAGAAAATAACAATTCAAATTCTCTAAGGCCGGAATGTCTTCCGGAAAATTTTTTACCAAAGTTCATTGCCACAGTAGATGTTGCAGCTATTGATCTTATAGGCGTTTTTGGAAAAAAAATTGAAAATCAAATCAACCTGAAAATTGATCACCATGCATCAGGAGATTCATTTGCAGAAAACGAGCTCATTTTCAATAAAGCATCTGCATGCGGCGAAATTGTATTCGACTTAATTAAAGCTCTTGGAATTTCCGGAAATAATATTGCAGGCGCTCTGTATACGGCAATCTCCTCCGATTCCGGAAGCTTTAAATACAGCTCGGTAACCCCACAGACGCATCTTCGTGCCGCAGAGCTTTTAAGCTATGGTATAGACCACAGTAAAATTACAGATATGCTTTATAATTCAAAGACAAAAAAAGAACTTGCGGCATCCGGACTTGCTATCCGCAATATGCGGTATTACTGCGGCGATATACTTGCGCTGACTACCGTCTCACTGTCAGAAATGGAAGAGCTCGGACTTGACAAAAACGACATTGACGGAATTAACAATATGCCGCTGAGCGTAAAGGGCATAAAGATCGGAATTGTAGTAAAACAGGACATTGAACCAAAAACATACAAAATATCTGTCCGCACTAATGAGGAATATGCAGCTAATGACATCTGCTCCTTTTTCGGAGGCGGCGGACACCTGCGCGCTGCCGGCGCGCGGCTGCATGCAAGCGACATTGAAAAAGCCGTAAAAAGAATACTCAGAGCCGTCGGCAAGAAAACAAACCTGGAAACTGACGGTTAAAAATGTAATGCAATCTAAAAATACGAAAGGAATAGTACAGCTATGCTCAAATTAAAAAGCGGTATAAAGACAACGGCATTTGTCTTGACAATCATTTTATCCGCAGGAGTCTTCTTTTCATGCGACCGTCAGGAAGATGACAATTCTTTATCTGACAGCAGCAGTGAAACTGACTCCGATAAAAAATTTGTAAGCGCAGAAAAAATAAAGGAGGCGCTTCCCGGAATTGTATGCTGGGGAGACAGCCTCACCTCCGGTCCTGGAGGAAATGCAATGTCATATCCGAAATCTCTTCAAAGCTGTATTGATGAGAGCATAGCCGCTCTGTGTCCGGCGGCCAAGGAACTCGGTATATCTGTCCCGGTAGTCAATATGGGAGTAGGCGGAGAAAATACGAACACCATTCTCGGAAGAAACGGAGCAGTTCCGTTTATCACATCATCTGCATTTACAATTCCGTCTGAAGTAAAATCTGTCGCAGTTAAATTTATGTCGGAAAACGGAAAACCGGTTGCTCCGCTTATCCAGGGAAATGCAGGAATGGAATTTGTTACAATCGAAGGTGTTAAGGGGATCATTTCCCGAAGCGGAAACGGATACGTTTTTACCCGAAATGAAGCCGGCAATTCTGTACATGTATCTAAGGGAACTAAAATTATTACCGCAGGCTCTGAACCCTACAGAGAGTATATCTCAGTCATATTTATCGGCCAAAACGGAGGCTTTACCGGCTACGATGAGCTTGTAGAGCAGCAAAAAGCCATCATAGAACATCAGACAAAAAATAAAGATAAATTTATAATTATCGGACTCCATACAACAACACCCTCATACCGGGAAGATCTTGAAGGACTGATGACGGAAGAATACGGAGACAAGTACATAAATCTTCGGGAATACATGAGTACAGACGCAATGTCGGACGCTGGACTTACGCCTTCACAGTCTGATATAAGCGCTATGGAGGGCGGAAATGTTCCGCCGTCACTCCTTTCAGAAGATTTGCTTCATTTCAATTCCGATGGGTATGAAATTATCGGAAGGCTTGTGTTTAACCGTATGGAACATCTCGGATATTTTGATGAGCTGAGAGAGATTCTCACAGAAAAAGAATAGTATGACAGTGCTCTGTAAAAGTTCTGAGAGCAATTAGAATCCGGATGCCCTCTACTCGCAGTTCTTATTTAACTATTTAAATTGTTATGACCTGTGCACTTTCAGGAAAGATTTGGTGATAGAAATATCTAAGGAAAACAAATATAAAAATGATATTATAAGCGGTGTACTGCCGATTTTTAAAGAATCCGGAATGACATCTCACGATGCGGTAGCTAAGATAAGAAAGCTTTATGAAACCAAACGGGTCGGTCACACCGGAACTCTTGATCCGATGGCTACAGGGGTCTTAGTCGTTTTAATCGGACGGGCGGCAAAGGCCGCTGAATATGTCGAAAAAGGAACAAAGCAATATAAGGCCGTTCTTAGGCTCGGAATTACTACAGATACCGGAGATATAACCGGAAAAGTTCTGTCAGAGTCAGCTGTTCCGCAGGATATCGATATACATAAAATAGAAAATGATTTTTCTGGAGAAATAAAGCAAAAGCCTCCCATGTACAGCGCTATAAAAATTGGCGGCAGGAAAATGGTAGATCTTGCAAGACAGGGTATTACAGTTGATATTCCCGAAAGAAATGTTCAGATTTACTCTCTGAAAATAGAAAAAACTAAAATAAAAGAGGAATATGCTGTCGATGTCGTCTGCTCGTGCGGAACATATATACGGACATTATGTTCGGATATCGGAAACAGTCTCGGATGCGGAGGAACGATGTCGTCCCTTTGCCGCACGCGAAATTCAGGCTTTACAGAAAAGGATTGTCTGAAAATAGAAGAACTTGAAAAAATACCTTATGACGAACGAAAAAAACTTCTTATTGATACAGAACAGCTGTTTTCATCAATTCCTAAAGTGTCTCTGAACAGCTTTTTTGCCAAGCTTGCAAAGGACGGAAACTGCATATATCAAAAAAAAGCAGGTTATAATTTCACATCCGGAACACGCGTCAGACTGTGCGACGAACATGGTTTTTTCTCACTGGGAGAAGTTATGGAACAGAATGGCGAAAGTGTAATAAAACCCATAAAAAAATTCAGAATTGAGGACTGACCTTCAGCTAAATTCCGGCTGAAAAATATATAGATAAAAGGCTGATATTATGATAACCCAAATTATAGGCTCTGCCGGAAGCGGAAAAAGCAGCATGCTGTATTCGCTTGCCGCCAATGCCCTAAAAAAATCACACACCGTTTTCCTAATCGTTCCGGAACAGTCCGCGGTTAATGCCGAGCGGCGAATGGCGCAGCTTTGTGAAGAAAAAAATATTCCGTCAGTTTCTCTCGAAGTCGTAAGCTTCCGAAGACTTGCCAACCGGGTATTCCGAAGCTGCGGAGGTCTGTCGTACAGCTATCTCGGACAAGGGGGAAAAAATATCGTTATGTGGCGTACTCTCTCCGAGACTGCGCCGCTTCTCAGTTACTACAGTTCCATATCACTCTCCGACATAAGCTCGCTTTATGCTATGACTGAACAAATTGACATGCTTAAACAATACGGTATAGCTCCGCCGCAGCTCTATGACGCGGCGGAACTTTTGCAAGCGGAAGGCAAAACAAGACTTGCCGGCAAAATTTCAGATCTTTCCGTCATTCTAACAGCCTATAACACAATTATGAAAAAGAATTACGACGATCCTAAGGAAGACATTATACGGCTTGCCGAAGCCCTTGAAAGCTTTAATTTCTTCAACGGAACAGACGTTTTTCTTGATTCCTTTTACGGCTTCTCTTCAGATGAATATAAGGTTTTAAGACATATAACGGCGCAGGCGGATAATTTTACCGTTACCCTACAGGATTCGGAGGACGGCTCTCTCTTTAACGAATCCGTAAAAAGCTCCCGAATACGTCTCCAGAAGATTTATCCTGAAGGCGAAGACGTAAAAACTATAAAACTGCAGAATAATCTGCGTCACAAAAATAATTCACTTGCCTTTCTTGAAAAGACGCTTCGCGAGGGAAACTTCAAGGCAAAAAAAAGCGAAGAAATATTTTATAAACCGGAGCTTTGTTCGGAGCTTGAAAGCCCGAATGAAAAGGCATCCCAAACTAAGACGGATAAAGTTAAAAACATATATGAAAATAATAAACACAAAAATGATTTGATCCCCGAAAATATAAGCCTGTATGAATGTCAGGACAAATATGAAGAAGCTGAAGCGGCGGCAGCGGAAGTTCTAAAGCATATACATTCCGGAGGACACTTCCGTGACTGCGCCGTTATCGTCAGAAAAACGGATGTATGGAAAGGCATTACAGACGCAGTCTTTGAAAAGCATGGAATCCCGTGCTTTACAAGCGAAAGAACCAATGTACTTCTGAAGCCTGCAGTCAGACTTGTAATTTCGGCATTAGAAACGGTAGGCGGAGGATGGAAGACAAACGATATAATAACGCTCATAAAAACAGGAATGACAGGTCTCTCTCCTGAAGAAAGTGATATTCTGAGCGGATATATAACCTCATGGAGAATTCACGGCAAACGATTTTATGATGAATACGAATGGAACATGAATCCGGACGGCTATACCGATAAGCTGACCGAAGAGGGCAGCAGAATTCTTCAGATTTCAAATAAAGCCAGACATACCATCTGCGCCCCCCTGCTTCTGCTCGCACTCGGCAAGGCGTCTGTACGGGAATATTGCACCGCGGTATATCACTATATGACTAAACTTGAAATATATGAAAAAACCGAGAAATCCGGTGACTCCGATGCAGTACAGATCTGGAATTCAATTGTCGATGCGCTTGACTGTATAACCGCAGTTGCCGGTGAAATGGAAACCTGCGCGGATATGATGGCGAAGCTTCTGCGAGCCGCTCTTACGGGAGTTACAGTAGGTAAAATTCCGACATGCACAGACGAGGTCACCATTGGAGCAGCTGACCTGATCCGTCTTGACAACTGCCGCTGCGCCCTGCTTCTCGGATGCAACGAGGGAGAATTCCCTGCGCCGGTAAGTGAAACCGGACTTTTTTCCAATTCAGAAATAACAGAGCTCGAAGAAATCGGCATAGAGCTTACACGCAGCGTTGCCGAGCAAACGGCAGATGAACAGCTTTATTTTTATACTGCTGTATGCGCTCCGTCTGAAAAATTAATTCTAACATACTCTGATACGTCAGACGAAGGAAGACCGCAAAAGCCGTCAATAGGGTGGAAAAAAATTCTTGCCGCTTTTCCGGCATTAAAAGCTGTAAGCTTTGGCAAACTGCCTTTTGAGTACAGGCTGCAGGACAGACAATCAGCTTTTGAATTTGCCGCAGCAGATCCCGATTCCCAACTATCTAAAAAAATATTTACGCTTTTATCTGACGATGGCAGATTTGAAAGATGGATTTCCTGCGTCGGTTCTCCGCTTAGCTGTGAAACCGTCCGTATCTGTCGAGGCATAACTGACATTCTGTTTTCAGACCATATCAGTCTCAGCTCTACAAATATAGAAACATATGCTAAATGTGCCTTTGCATATTTCTGTAAATATGTACTCGGTCTGCGCGAACCGTCAACGTCTGAATTCCGCGGCGCAGACACAGGAAATTACATCCACGCCGTATTAGAAAGCTTCTGCTCTGCCGTACAAAGCGGAAATTTTGATATTACTTCTGCAAAAGATTCCGATTTTGACAGCTTTGCAGAGACAGAGAGTATTAAATACATCGAAAAAATTTTCTCAGGAAATCATACAGATGCACGTCAAAAAGCGTTTTTCAGGCGAATGAAGAATACCGCTTCGCTTCTGATAAGAGATATTGCCGATGAAATGAACAACAGCAGGTTTGTCCCGTACTTCTTTGAGCTTCCGGTTTCTTATACTGAGGGTGCGGTACCACCCCATAAAATCTTGCTTGAAGACGGAACCGCCGCCGAGATATTCGGAAGAATAGACCGTGTCGACCTTATGCAAAACGGAGAAAATATATATGTACGAATAACCGACTATAAAACAGGCTTGATGTCAGATGTTCGGGAAGCTCCACATACTGGCATAGGACTGCAGCTTCTGCTTTATCTTCGTTCACTGTGCCGCAATGACAAACGCATATTAAAACTCATGTCGAAGGCTTCCGGAATTATAACATCGGACAGCACTTCTTTAATACCTGCAGGCGCTCTGTACATGTCAGTAAAAACTCCGGAACTGTCACCGGACAAAATTCCTGAAGCCTCAGAAGAAATTTATTCGGAAGCAAAAAAATCCTTTTACCGTGAAGGTATACTTTTAAATGACTCGAATGTAATTGACGCAATGGATCAAAGCCACAGCGGACATTTTATTCCAGTTAAGTACAGACAGGACGGTTCCTTCTCCGCAAAAGGAGTTTTATACAGTCCGGACGAACTGATAAAGCTGTGCGACTCTGCAAGTGAAAAAGCCGCGTCAGCCGCCTGTAAAATTAAGCTTGGCATATCAGACGCAACTCCTACAGAGCATACACCGTATACCTCTTCCGTATGCGAATACTGTTCAATGAAAGAGGTTTGTAAAAAACCGGAATTCAATAAATAACTTCAGTATCGCCATACCGCTTTCCGGAGCTTGATCGTACCGCTGCCGAAAAATGGCATATTTATTTCCGTACATATCAGAAAGGAAAAAATAAATAATGAGAAACTGGACTCCGGCACAATTACTTGCAATCGAAGCTTCCGGATGTGATTTACTTGTTTCAGCTGCGGCAGGATCTGGAAAAACCGCAGTTCTTACTGAAAGGCTGATACGCCGACTGACAGACCGGGAAAATCCTGCAGATCTTTCTAAAATGCTGATAGTTACGTTTACGCGTGCAGCTGCGTCGGAACTTCGCGAACGCATCGGTACAGCCCTTGAAAGCGCAATAGAAGCAGAACCGGAAAGAAAAGACCTTGTGAGGCAAAGCTTAGGACTCGAAAGCGCGCACATCGGAACTATCCACAGCTTTTGTCTGTCACTGCTCAGAGAAAACTTTGCAGTTCTCGGACTGGCACCTGCTATACGGGTCGCGGACGAAACAGAAATTCTTATGCTCGCTCTGCGAGTTATGGATGAAGTTATTGATGACTTCTATGAAAACTCTGAAAATAAACCCGAAATTATTACGAAAGCCGGGAAAAAGTTCCATACTGACTTTCAAACTCTCGCAGACACATTCGTCTCAGACCGTGACGATAAACTTGCAGTATATTTTTACGATATATATAAGGAAACTATGAACTACCCCGAAGGGATTGCAATTCTGCAAGCATCGCTTCAAAACCTTTCATCCGGGTCACATTCCGATTTTTTTGATACTGTTTGGGGCAAAATTATCAAACGCGGACTCGTCGACGAGCTGTCATATTATAAAAAAATATATGAAGAAGCTGTCGAATATTTTACCGGCGGTGACAGCGTTGTCGAACAAAAATTCGCACCGGCTTTCATTTGTGACAGAGATTTTATATCAGGAATGATTTCCGCAGTAAACGAAAGCTATAGCTCGGCACGCAGCTTTGCCCTGTCCTATAAAAAAACCGCTATAGGAAGAAAAAAGACAGAAGAAAATGAAAAAACAGATTTTTATAAATCAGTGAGAACAGATTTCGGGAAATTTATCGACAAAGCCGGCAAAAAAAAGCTTTCAGCATCACCGGAAAAAATATCTGAACTAATGACAGACGCCGCCTCATTTTGCGGCAGTCTTTTCTGCGTTCTTGACGAATTCTCCAAAAGATTCACAGAAGAAAAAAGGCGAAAAGGAATCATTGACTATTCGGACATCGAACATCTGACGCTCAGGCTTCTTACCGATGAAAACGGAAATCCTACAAATGCCGCCCAGCAATGCGGAGCAGAATATAACGAAATATATATAGACGAATATCAGGATATCAGCCCGATTCAGGATAAAATTTTTAACTCTATCGCAAACCAAAACAGATTTATGGTCGGAGATATAAAACAAAGCATTTATGGCTTCCGTGGCTCTGCTCCGGATATATTTGCTGATTACCGAAACAGGTTTCCAAAGCTTGAAGCAGTATCGGACGAGAGCCAGTCTTTGAACAGCAAAAAAGGACATACTGTTTTTCTGTCTCACAATTTTCGATGCGACGACACTATAATTGACTTTACAAACGCTGTTTTTTCGTCGATAATGCAAAATAAATACGGCAGTTCTCTCACCTACGGCAATGATGATATGCTTGTATTCTCAAAAAATTACGGGGAAAAACACCATGCTGTTCCCGCACATGTAGTTCTTATTTCCCCTTCGGACGTGCAGAATGAAGAATACAGCTATACCGAAAATAATAATGAAAAAAAAGCGGAAAACAACTTCGGCAAGAAATCACCAGATAATATAAAGCCCGAATATGCAGAAGCTGAGTTTGTCGCCTCTGAGTCTAAAAAACTTATCGCTTCGGGACGGTACAAACCGGAGGACATACGTATCTTGCTGCGAAGCGGTGCAAGCGACACAGAGAGATTCGCAAAGGCATTTTCAAGACGGGGCATTCCATTTGAAAATGTCAGAACAGCCGGATTTTTTGAACGTCCGCACACAATGCTCCTTTTGTCGCTTTTAAGATGCATTGACAATCCGCTTCACGATATTCCGCTTGCATCAGTCCTTAAAAGCCCTCTTTTCGGTTTTACTATGGATGAACTAATTGCAGTCAAAAAAGATATACATCCGGAATCAGCATCCTCCAGTTCCTTATTAGATATAAAATCTAATGAAATTATAAATGAACATGATGATTCAGTCACTGCAGGTACAGAAAATAAAACAAAGTCCTCACTCTTTGACTGCCTTTGCGCATATACTGAGAAATACGGTTTCAAAAAGGGAAAAGTATTTCTGGACGAGCTTTCTGATTTACGATCTCGCGCAGTATCTATGCCATCCGATAAACTGATATGGCACATTTTCAGCAGCACACCAATTATGTATTGCGGAGAAAATAATGCATCAGCAGCTTCACTTGCAGAAAGCAGCTTCTCAGCAGATCAAAGGCGCGCCGACCTTCTCCGTTTTTACGATTATGCCCGAAGCTACGAAGCTTCTTCGTTTCGAGGATTAAACGCCTTTGTCTCCTCTATCAACGATTTGCTTGCAAAAGAACCTCATTTTGTTTTCGATAAATCACCAAAAATATCTGAAAAGGCTGTCTGTGCCATGACAATTCACGCCTCAAAAGGTCTCGAATTTCCTGTCTGTTTTATCTGCGGCTCAGCAAAAAAGTTCAATAAGCAGGATTCATCCGAACTTGTCCTTATTGACGGAACACTGGGCGCTTGCCCCAAACTCCGGCTTGATACCGGATTTGCAAGGATTAATACACCCATGCGCTCTGCGGCAGTACAGAAAAATGACGAACAGGAAACAGACGAAGAGCTTAGGGTATTGTATGTGGCGATGACACGTGCAAAAGAAATTTTATATATAACGGCCGGCACAGCAGCACCTGAAGTTATTATCAGTGAGGCAAGACTATGCGCCTCATATCCGTCGCGATTTTCTTTTTCTAAAAACGCCAGCTATATGAAATGGCTGCTTACTGCTTTTGCGTATAAAAATGGCTTGCAGGCGGACAGCAGCGATTTGTCTAAGAAAAACACTAAGCTCGGAACAATTATGGGCAGTACAGGAGGCGAAATATGCGCTCAAGCTGATCTAATACGCTATCAGATCAAAGACGGTATGCCTGTACTCGAAACAGATGGCAGTGAGGAATTTCATAGCTCAGTAAGCATCAAAAACCAAAAGTCTGAAAATGAAAAATATCTTTCTTCCGCAGAAAAAAATTTAAGCGAAGATACAGTTTTCAAGGTAATTGAAAAACGATTAAATAAAAGATACCCCGACAGCTACAGCTCAAGACTTCCCGCAAAGATTTCTGTTTCTGAGCTTTATCCCGGATTCCTCGACGAATCTCCTGCCCTCACTCCGGAGGAAGCAATACGTCGCATAGAAGCTGAAAAATCAGACTCAGGAATAAGAGTTACAAAGAAATCTGCAAAAGAAATTTCCGACAGAAAAAAATTACTTCATATTCCACATTTTCTTGAAAACGACACTATGGCTTCAACAGGGGCCGAAAAAGGAACTGCAGTCCATGTTTTTCTTCAGTTCGCCGATTGGAATAATGTAACTGAAAACGGAATTCAAAAGGAAATAGAACGTCTTATTCAAAAGCGCTTTATAACACCTGCAATGGGAAAGTTAATCTCTCTTCCGATGCTCGAAGTTTTTTTCAAAAGCAGTCTGTTTAAAGAACTTTGTTCTGCTGAGAAAGTTTACAGAGAGCTTAGATTCAACGTACTGCTTCCTGCTGAAAACTTCACTGAAAATCAGGACAAAAAAAATCTGCTGAAAGGAGAAAAACTGCTTGTCCAAGGTATAATAGACTGTCTGTACATAACAAGCACCGGAAAGCTTCGGCTTCTTGACTACAAAACGGACTATGTCCGTGGGAGCAAGAATGATATCAAAAGAGAACTTGTGGAAAGATACAGAACACAGCTTTTGATATACAAACAAGCCGCAACGATTATAACAGGAAAAGCAGTTGATAAATGCATAATATACTCTCTCGCATCAGGTCTTGAAATCGAAATTTAATACCAGCATTGTTAAGACAATAATGTTACGGCGCAAAGACTTATACAGTTCTCCGCGCCGTTTTAATTTAGTTTTCAACAGCAGTTGTTTTATTATCCAGGATTACAAATTGACTTATAAAGATCATAATATTCCTGTGCAGTATATTTTATTGAATTATCAAGACGCATAATTCTTCCGATAAGCTCATTCCATCTGTCTTTTTCACATAGAAACAGACGCCGAGCACGGTCAAATTCGCAAAGCATCGAAGAAACCGAATAAGAATCAAACAAAAAAACAGTTCCGTCTCCTGTATCGGTATTGTAACTATTTCCGCTGAATATCCCTCGGGAATAAGACACTGATACAGTTCCGTAACGCGCTGCAATCATTTGATTCATATTTGAAAAACCCTCTCTCTGCGGAGAAAGCAATATGTCAGCTCCGGCATAGATAAGTCTTGAAAGAGTCCTGTCGTAACGAATAACGGCTGCCACCTTGTCATGCATTGTTCTTGAAAGCTCACGTATTTTCATTTCGTTTTCGGTATCGCCGGCGCCAAGAACTACCAGCTGAATATCTTCATGAAGAATTTCCGGCAAAGCGTCAGTCAGCAATTCCATTCCAGCGG
>CABPZV010000024.1 GCA_902462015.1 uncultured Eubacteriales bacterium
CTTTAATGGCGGGACATCTTGACTGAGTTATAAATTTCTGCGGTTTCAGAATTTTGAATCACCGCTCAATACTTTTCTTATCATCAGCATCAGTCTCTGAATTTTTATCTTTTACAGTATCCGCATTCTCAGATATCCCGGAATCAGAATCCATAATCTTCGTTTTTTCAGAATCGCCGTCTGAAGCGGAAACGGATTTCCGGCTTTCTACCGCCTTCGCGCCATTTTCGTTTTTTCCTTTGTTTTTCTTTTTCTTTGAAAAGGATATCTTATTTTCCTTGCCCTCATGAAGACGCTTGATATTTTCCCGATGCAGGAACAAAACGAAAGCCGCGGAGATAACAGCAATTATGATGTGCGAGCCGTAACCTGTCATATTATAGAGAACATACGGGTATATTACCATGCACAAACATGAGCCAAGCGACACATATTTTGTCGAAGCAACGGCTACAACGAAAACTGCAAATAATATTAAAAACACAAACGGATTCTGGCAAAGAATCATTACCGCTACGGTAACAACACCCTTTCCACCGCGAAATCCAAAATATATCGGATATACATGTCCGATGATACAGGCAAGTCCGGCAATGTTTGCTCCCCATACGCCGCCCAGCATGCGTCCAACTACAAGAATACTCAAAGCCGCCTTTGCAGCATCGCAAAGAAGCGTAACGGCTGCGGCTCCTTTTCCGTATGTACGAAGCATATTTGTCATTCCGCCGTTACCGCTCCCATGTGAGCGGACATCATCACGATATGCAAGCTTTGATATAATTACGCCAAAATTAAGACTTCCAAGCAGATAAGCAATTACCGCAGAAAGAATAATTCCCAAAACCCAAAGAAAAGGTCCTCCGGAATTTTCAGCAAGAATACCAAATATTCCGTTGTTCCACAGTTTTTCAAATGTAATCATAATAATACCCATGCCCTTGTCGTGAAAAAGTATATTTGGAGCAATTTTCCCCATCTTTCACGCTAATCTTCTACGCCGCCGAAACAGCTTAAATAATACTAATTCCGCACTGTATTCTCCCGATAGCAAAGCATTAATCATCGCCGCGCCTTCGGATTGTAAGAGTTATCGGAGTTCCCCTGAATCCAAATACTTCCCGAATCTGATTTTCAATATATCTCTGATATGAAAAATGAAACAGCTCAGGATCGTTGCAGAAAATAACAAAGGCCGGCGGACGGACTCCGGTTTGCGTTGCATAATAAATTTTAAGTCTTCGTCCGCGGTCTGTCGGCGGCGGAACTCGAGTTATAGAGTCATTCATAACATCGTTGAGCATTCCGGTAGAAATACGCATACACGCCTGTTCATTTACATGATTTATCAAGTCGAAAAGCTTGACGACACGCTGTCCCGTAAGTGCGGACACATATATTACCGGGGCATAAGACATATAGGAAAAAGCCGAAGCTATTTTATCGTTAAATTCTTTTACAGTTTTATTGTCCTTATTCTCAATTGCATCCCATTTGTTTACGACAATCACAGACGCTTTTCCCGACTCATGAGCGATACCTGCAATTTTTTCATCCTGTTCGGTTATTCCCTCGGAAGCGTCTATTAAGATCAGGCACACGTCCGCCCTTTCAACGGCGGCCTTGGATCGAAGTACGCTGAATTTTTCAATTCTGTCGCTGATTCTACTCTGCCGCCGTATACCTGCAGTATCAATAAAAGTATATCTGCCGTATTCGTTCTCAAACAGAGTGTCAACAGCATCACGCGTAGTACCTGCAACCGGCGAGACTATAAGCCTTTTTTCTCCTAAAATCTTATTAATCAGAGAGCTTTTTCCGGAATTAGGTTTTCCAATCAGGGCGACCTTAATCGTATCCTCTTCTTCTTCGTCACCGGCTTCAGGGCATAGCTGTACAACCTTGTCGAGAAGATCGCCGGAACCGGTTCCGTGAACGGATGAAACCGGAATCGGATCATCAATTCCAAGCTCATAAAATTCATAAAACTCCATCGGGAGCGCACCGATGCTGTCAACCTTATTTACGCACAAAACAATCGGTTTTCTACTTTTAATAAGCATTGTAGCAACATCGCGGTCACTTGCCGTCAGTCCAGCCGTAACGTCTACCATAAATATTATTACATCGGCAGTTTCGATAGCAGCCTCAGCCTGAGCCCTCATATATACAAGCATCATATCGTCGGTTTTCGACTCTATTCCTCCAGTGTCAATCAGAGTCATCTGACGTCCGCACCATTCTATATCGTTATAAATACGGTCACGCGTTACTCCGGGCGTATCCTCGACAATAGAGATTCGTCTCCCGGACAATTTATTAAAAAGTGTCGATTTGCCTACATTTGGTCTCCCGACAATCGCAACTATAGGTTTACTCATAAATCTTCCCTTTCTCTCTACAAATCACCCGGCGAGAACCGACCTTATAAAGCTTGCTCCGTCAGACTCACTGAAAGTAACAGGTACGGCAAGACGCTCGGAAAGCTGAGCGGGAGTCATTCCGTCAAGAAACAAATCGCGCTCCGCGCGAAGCATAACATACGGAAGAATCAAACGCTTTCCTAAAGGCATCCCATCAAGCTGTTCGGCAATATCGCCGCCAGTCACCAAACCGGCGACAGTGACAGTTTCTCCAAAAAAGTTATTCCTTATCTTATACACATGAATTTTTATTCCGGTTTTTTCCGTCAGAGTATCCGCAAGCGACGATATAAACCTGTACGCAGCTGCTCCTGTAGCTATAGAAACCTCGTCTGCACCGTCTCTGTCGTACTCATCCAGATAGTCAAGTTCTTCATTAAACTCAGCGCTCATAGAAGCAATCATTCCGACGCCGTTTTCAAGCTGGGGATATCCGTCATAATAGTCTTCATCCGGAATCTGAAGCCCCGCCTTTAAATAAAATTCATCGGAACAATATGCAAGCCTTATTCCATTACGCTTTTTAAAATCCACGGCAAACCTATCCACTTGGCTGATAACAGCCGCGCAGTCCTCAGCCGTAAACTGTTCAAGCGGATACAAACCGTCACGGTACTTTGTTAAACCTGCCGGAACAACCGAAATGCTGACAAGCTGAGGATAAAGCCCGGAAAGCTCACAAAGAGAGCGGTCAAGTTCCTCCCTGTCATTCAGATTTTTACAGAGAACAATTTGCGCATTCATCGAAATATTTGCATCTGCAAATCTGCGCATAATGTCAAGCACCCTGCCGGCATTTTTATTGTTCATCATTCTGCATCGCAGCTCCGGATTTGTAGCATGAACTGAAATATTCATCGGCGAGCAATGCATCTCGGTAATCCGCTGTATATCCTGCTCTGAAAGATTTGTAGTAGTGATATAGTTTCCCTGAAGAAAAGAAAGCCGCCTGTCGTCATCCTTAAAATAAATTGTTTCGCGCATACCGTGAGGATTCTGATCGATAAAGCAAAACACACACTTATTTCTGCAGCTTCTCTTTTTATCCATAAGAAAGGTATCAAATCCAAGTCCGATATCGTCATACTCCGGTTTTCTGATTTCAACATCAAAAAGCTCCGGCCCCCGGTGAAGCTTTAATACAACTTTCTTTTCGGTTATTCTAAATCTGTAATCAAGAACATCGCTAATATCGAATCCATTAATAGATATCAATATATCCTGAGGCTTTATTCCCGCGCGCTGCGCGGCAGATCCGGCTTCAACTTCGGATATTTCCACCATAACAATTCCCCATACCAAAAAGGCGGCTTATATAAGCGATAAATAATTATCGCCGCCCTGCTAAATAAAGTACAACAAAAAACGGGCATACATGCTAAGCATGCGCCCGGTTTCAGTGAATCCTTCCATGTAGACTCTGATCAGACATGTAATAACTGATTCTTTAATTAATCAGTGAAAAACGAAACTTATTCGACACTAACTTTAATGATTTCCTTACCTCTGTAGGTTCCGCAAGCCTTGCAAACACGGTGCGCAAGATTGTACTCTCCGCATTTCGGGCATTTAATCATACCGGGCATATCCAATTTCCACACATTTGAACGTCTCTTGTCACGTCTCGCCTTTGATACTTTTCTCTTCGGTACTGCCATTGCCGTACACCCCCTTAAATTTCTCTAATTCTTTTTACTTTTCTGATCTGATTATACTTATTCTTGCTCTTTGTCATCCTCTCCGTCCTCAAGAAGCGCTGCCAAACAGGCAAGCCGAGGATCAGGTTCGTGTTCAGGACAGTCGCACTTTCCTTCATTAAGATCTCTGCCGCATCTCGGACAAAGTCCGGCGCAGTCTTCTTTACATAACGACTTGATTGGAAGCGAAAGCATAAGCTGTTCCAGTACTGGAGAGGCAACATCAAGAAAACCATCTTCGATTAAAAGATAATCGTCAACAACTTCATCAGCATTCTCATCTTCAAGAGTACCCTTTACAGCCACCGTTTTGTCCAGCGAAACTGACTGTACTTTGCGAATCGTTTTAAGACACCGTGCACATACCGTGTCAAACGGCACCTCGGCACACAAGCGAAGATTGATATATCCCGATTTATTTGTCACTTCACCGTGTACCTCAAAGGGCTTATAAAAAACGATTTCCAATTCCGCAACAGGTTCCGGCTGAAGACTAAAAGATATATCGATTCTGTCACACTTTCCTGAAAGCATCGGGTACATATCGATTTTATAAGGTTGTTTTATCTCTGCCACCGGACACCACCGCCTTTCTGCGGCAAACACTGTACTTTGATGTAAACTACAGTCATTCATCAAAGCCATTATATATAAAAAGCAAAAAGAATCAATAATTTTGAATCTTAATATTTTATATATCACTGACGGTATATAAAATGCCACAAAAGATATTATACCTTTTTATTATTGCTTTGTCAAGAGATTTTATTAAAAATATGAAATAACCAAACAATAAATTTATTTTGTCACATCTTATATTTTTCCGACTGTACCCGAAACATCTCAGAGTATTTACCGTTTTCGGCAATTAGCTCATCGTGACTGCCTTCTTCAATAAGACGACCGGTGTCAAACATAAATATCCTGTCTGCGATACGGGTGGTCGATAAACGGTGTGATATAAATATCACAGTTTTTCCCTCAGTGTTATGCATTATCGATTGATTTAACGTGTATTCTGCCATCGGATCAAGCGCACTCGACGGTTCATCCATAATAACAATCGGAGAATCCTTTGCAAAAACTCTGGAAATTGCAATTTTCTGCGCTTCTCCTCCGGAGAGATTGATTCCGCCGTCGTTAAATTCACGAGTAAGATGCGTTTTTATACCGTCGTCCAGGGTATTTAGCTTCCCGATAAAATCCGCCGAAGCAAGCGCGCTTATTACTCTTTCGCTGTCACTCTCCACAAAGCTGCCGTTCACGACATTTTCAGCTATAGACGCGGCAAAAATCTTATAGTCCTGAAATACCGTTCCGATCTTCCTGCGGTAGGCCTCGACGTCATATTCTCTGATGTCCACCCCGTTATACAGAATCACACCTTCTGTAGGATCATAAAGCCGCATGACGAGCTTAATAAGCGTTGTCTTTCCCGCCCCGTTATATCCGACTATTGCAATCTTGTCTCCTGCATGAATAGTGAGATTGATATGCTTCAGTGCGTCGCCAGTTCCGCCGTCCGAAACAGGAACTGCATAATCCTCGTCGTGATAAAGATATTTAGGATGAGAGGAAAATTCATACGAAAAGCTGACGTCGCGCAACTCAAGACTTTCAAACTCAGGAAGCTGGGCTGTTCCACTCTTTATCCGAGGCTCAAACCTCAGAAACTCAAGATATTTTTCGATAAAAAGCGAATGCTTCGCGTACTTTGTCAGACTTTCGATCATATTGGTCAGCATCCACCTGATGTCCCATATTACAGTGACCGTGGCTGCAAAGCCTCCGATTGTAAGAGCTCCGCCCTCAAGCTTTGAAATCATATACAGAATTAACGAAAAGAAGGTAACCGTTCCGATAAGGTTCCAGCCAAGCGCGTAAGCAAAGAAATATTTTTTTCCGAATTTAACGTCGGTGTCGGCAATCTTTTTAATATTTTCATCATATTCCTTTGTCAAAATATCGTTTACATGACTGATACGAATCTCCTTTGCATAGTCGGAAAGATGATATATACGGTTTATATACCTGCTTTTTCTCCAGAGACCATTTATCTCCTTGCCGTGATAGAAGCTTATCCTTCCGCCGAGAAGATTGCACACAATCGTAACGCAGGAGGAAAGAAAGAGAATAACAGCGATAATCCAGTCTATATTAACCATCAATCCAAGAAGCGTAAACGAAGATATGATTCTCTTAATCAGCGTTCCGGTGTCCTCAAGCACCTCGGCGGCGCGGCTGTCAGACTCGTTCATTGCCCATACAAAATCGTTGTAAAACTCCGGATCGTCAAAGCATGAAAGGTCGAGCGCACGCGCCTTGACGAAAAGCTCCTCGTGCATACGAAGATGAAGCTTCTGACGTATAAGCGGATTTTTTATGCATCTGTACCACTTATCAAAAATAAAAAACAGAAAATATCCTGCCGCCATAACCGCAATTATTCTTACCGCATAGAAAAAATCCGAACCGTTTTCCACAGTATTCAATAATTTATAATTAAATATCGCGTACGCGGACTGTATGCTTCCTGTAAGAATGCCATCGAGAATCATAAAAAGAAAAAATTCGGGAGTATACCTTGCAATTTTTCCGATCATAACTGCATTGTTTTTTACAATGGCCGAAAGCTTCTGTCTCGGTTTCTTAGTCATTTGCAGCCACCTCGCTTCCAAGATAATTCTCCGCCTGACGCCTGAACATAGCGGCATATTTTCCGCATCTGGACATCAGATCACTGTGCGTTCCCGTCTCGGCAATTCTGCCTTCCTCCATAAGGATAACGCGGTCTGCAAGCACCGCAGAAGAAAGTCTATGCGAAATAAAAATTACGCTCCTACCCTTGGTCGCCTTTATCATATTTTCAAACATATTGTACTCGGCAATCGGATCGAGCGCACTCGACGGCTCGTCAAGCAAAACAAACGGACTGTCGCTTGCGAATACTCTTGCAAGAGAAAGCTTCTGCTGCTCTCCAAGTGACAGAACCGCCCCCTTGTCGTCAAATTCACGCGTAAGCACGGTATCAATACCGCGCTCAAGCCTGTTTACCCTCTCCAAGACGCCGCTCGCCGACAAGGCCGACTTTACAAGCTCCTCGTCCCCATCCCTTTCAGGACGCAGCAGAACATTTTCTTTGACACTGAGAGAAAACATTTTAAAATCCTGAAGAACGGTACTGAAGCAGTCCCTGTACGACATGAGAGTATATTCTTTAATATCCCGTCCGTTCATCGTTATCTCGCCAACTGTCGGGTCATAGAGCCGCAGAAGAAGCTTTACAAGCGTAGTTTTACCCGAACCGTTGCTTCCTACCAGAGCAATACGTTCTCCGGGATTCAGATCAAAGCTGATGTCCTGCAGAACATCCTTATCGCTTCCGTCATATCTGAAGGATACATTATGTACACTAAGCCCGCCGCCCTCGCGCGGAGCCTCAAGCTTTCCGTTCTTGATTTTCGGTTCATAATCCAAAAAGCAGCGGACATCCTCCAAAAACAGTGAATGTTCTCCAAATTCCGCAAAATTCTGAACAAGATTATTTAGACAGAACGAAATTGTCCCGATTCCGCCGATAACGACTATACAGTCACCGATTAACATTCCACCGTTTTTACTGCCAACGCACATGGCGCTCCAAACCGCATAAAGAGTTGCACCTAAAATCGTTACGATACGCAGTCCAAAGTTCTGAAAAAAACCATAAATTGCACTTCGTCTTCCATATTTATTTATAATCTTCCGGTACTCGTTATAACTCTCACGAAATTCACGCAGCATATTAATGTACATTCCGCCGACTCTCATCTCTTTGGCATATTCACCGAGATAGAAGGTTCTACGTACATATTCAATACGGCGATTTATGTTTTTCTTCTTTATTTCCATATCATGATTCGCCACATTTTCAAGCCTTCTAAAAATACCGAGAACCAACGGAAATAAACCGAACAAAATAAGCCACGGATCAATTGTAAAGAGCAAAAGAGAATTTGCGGTGAGCGCAATTAACCTCGAAATCAAACGGTCAAGGGTGTACATTACGTTCATAATACGGTTATATGCCTCGTCCATGGCTCTTACATATTTGTCGTAAAATTCTGGATTCTCATAGCAGGCAAGGTCTGCCTCGGCAGACTTACGCAACAGCATTTTTTCTATATAAGCTCCGACAGCCCGTTCCTTAACAGGATTGATAACCTGCCAAAACCAGTTCATACCGGTATATGTAATTACGGTAACGATACCGAGAACCGAGACAAACAGCATTAAAGCTTTTATATCTTCTCCTGCCTGTATCCCATTTACAATTTTCTGTAAAAGATAAGTCTCCGACAAAAATCCAAGTATTCCGTAAATAAATGAAGAGCCAAGATAAATGATAAGATAGCTCGGAGACGACTTCCACAGAATTTTCAACGCAAATAAATTGTTCGCCACAGTTCGTTTTAATGGAAGTCTCTTCTTTTTTTCTTTTTTGTCTTTCTTTTTTCTCTTATCCGTATAGGCCGCATCGCCGGCCAATTTTTTTCTGTCTTCCTTAGACGATTTGCGTCTCCTGTTCTTGATCCCCTTTCTTGCTTTACCGCGTGTTCCTTCATTAATGTCATTTTCAGCGCTTTTCTGTTTTTCTTTCATGTCATTAACCGTACCTTTCGTAATTGAAGATAAATATTACTGCCAAATTTTTGCCGGAAGGCGAAGACAACTGCTGTTTCTTTTTAACCACCTCTTTCAAACGTGCAATTGTTGTCAAAATATAAACAATACTTGTATGCATTATATCTTATATTATAAAAATTGTCAACCTAAATTTTGAAAAAGATCAAAAAAATGTGCTTTGTATTGGATAGCAATCAGAGAATATGCCAATATACAAAAATATACCGCAAATCATTTCAATTATGATTCGCGGTATAGCAGTATATTCAAAATCAAGCATTAGCATCTATATTTCATATTCTTTGCAAGTTCTTCCTGAATATAAGCAAGGGAAGCAATCTTCTTTTTCGTCTCCTCAACGCTTAAAAGCCTTGTATTATTAGAGTTAAACTCGGTAAGCGTATTTCTTTCCGTGTTTCCCTGATTAAAGTATTTATCATAATTAAGGCCACGCTTATCACACGGAACGCGATAAAAATTTCCCAAGTCGACAGCATGTGCGCATTCTTCATTTGTAAGAAGCGTTTCATACATCTTTTCGCCATGACGAATACCGATTACCTTGATGTTGTTCTTGTCTCCACCGAACAGATCGCAAACAGCCTCGGCCTGCGTCCTGATAGTACATGCCGGAGCTTTCTGGACAAGTATGTCGCCGCTTTCTCCATGTTCAAACGCAAACAAAACAAGGTCAACTGCTTCATCAAGGGACATAATGAAACGCGTCATGCGACCGTCGGTAATTGTTATTGGCTGCCCGGCGCGGATCTGATCGATCCAAAGAGGAATTACCGAACCGCGTGAACACATAACGTTTCCGTATCGCGTACAGCATATCTTAGTCTTGTCTGGTGAAACGGTTCTCGACTTAGCTACGATAACCTTCTCCATCATCGCCTTGCTTGTCCCCATTGCATTAACAGGATAAGCCGCCTTATCGGTAGAAAGGCAGACAACGTTTTTTACTCCGGCCTCAATCGCGGCGGTCAGTACATTTTCGGTGCCGAGAACATTAGTTTTTACCGCCTCAATCGGAAAAAATTCACATGACGGAACCTGTTTCAGCGCCGCTGCATGAAATATGTAATCAACGCCGTGCAGGGCATTGCGCACCGACTGAATATCGCGCACATCTCCGATGTAGAACTTAATCTTCTCCGACATCTCCGGCATTTTAACCTGAAATTCGTGACGCATATCATCCTGCTTCTTCTCATCGCGTGAAAAAATACGAATTTCTTCAATATCCGTGCGAAGAAAACGGTTTAGTGCGGCATTGCCAAACGATCCGGTACCACCGGTGATCAAAAGAGTTTTTTCGAAAAAAGTAGACATACAATCATAATCTCCAATATCTATACCCACTTGCATTAACAACGTCTTTATCAAGTATACTTTTAACATCAATAATAACTTTTTCATCATTTTCTGCAACCAAGAAAAATTTATCTAAATCATCTATGTGCATTCTTTTAAAATCATTATGTGAGACAGCAAGTATAATGCAGTCAACATTCTTAACATCAGACAAAACAGACAATTTTAATCCATATTCATTAATAGCATCTGTTTCATTTACCCATGGGTCAACAACAATTGGATTGATATTATATTCCTTTAATCTATTTATAATATCCACCACCTTACTATTCCGGATGTCAGGGCAATTCTCTTTAAACGACAATCCAAAAATAGCAACTTTAGCATTTTTAGGTGTTTTCCCAGCAAGAATTATCTGTTTGATTGTTGCATCAGCAACAAATGCTCCCATTCCATCGTTTACTTTACGTCCTGAAAGAATAATTTGACTATGATAACCAAGTCTCTCCGCTTCATATGTAAAATAGTAAGGATCAACTCCAATACAGTGTCCTCCAACTAGACCAGGGCGAAATCCCAATGCATTCCATTTTGTATTCATACCGTCTACAACCTCAGCGGTATCAATATTCATGCGATCAAAAACCATAGAAAGTTCATTCATAAAAGCTATATTAATATCTCTCTGACTATTCTCTACTACTTTTATAGCTTCTGCCGTCTTTATCGTAGAAACAGGATATGTTCCTACCTTGATTACCATATCATATACATTCTTTATCTCCTCTAATGAATCGGCATCCATTCCGGAAACAATTTTTTTTATATTTTCTAATCTATGTATTTTATCTCCTGGATTAATCCGCTCCGGCGAATAACCTATTTTAAAATCTACACCACACTTCAGTCCAGATTCCGTTTCGAGAATTGGCAAGCAAACATCTTCGGTAACTCCAGGATACACAGTAGACTCAAACACTACAATAGAACCTTTGACTAAATTTTCCCCTAAAATCTTACTTGCACGTATGACTGGAGTAAGATCTGGAGTGTGGTCTTGATTAACCGGAGTAGGCACAGCAATAATATGAAATTTAGCTTTTTGCAATTCAGTCGGATCATATGTAAATTTAACCGATGTATTTTTTATTATTTCATTTCCAACTTCATTTGTCGAATCAATCCCTGATTTATATAATTCGATTTTTTTTTGGTTCAAATCGAATCCAATTACATTGACACCTTCCTTCGCAAAAGCAACTGCAATAGGCATGCCTACATATCCCAATCCGATTAAAGATAAGTTTTCCTCTCCAGATCTAATTTTTTCATATAATGACATACTTTTCTCCTTTATCTTCTATTCATAATCAAATTTTCCAAATTTTTAACCTTTGTTAATGCTATTTTAAGATCATTTTTCCACCATTCCGATTCATTTATCACATCTATATCTTCCTGTGAAAATCGATATTTTATAACTTTGGCCGGTATTCCAACGACAATTGCATATGGCGGCACATCATGCGTAACAACCGCACTTGCTCCAATAACAGCCCCGTTTCCTATATGAACCCCTTGCATTACAACCGCATTTGCTCCTATCCACACATCATTTTCTATTATAGCGGAAACATGATTTAAAGAGTATCCAAAATTTTCAGAACAAATTTTTTGGCAAGTAGTTATATATGCGAGCGCATGTTGTGATTGCGCAATTTTTACATCTGGTGCAAATGAACAATAGTTACCTATTTTTACATTTCCAATCATAGTGCGATCTCCAAAATAATTATGGTTACCAATAACTGCAGCTGAAGTAACTATTACATTCGGTCTGAACTTATTACCCTTTCCAACTTTCCCAAGTACACATCTTCTAAATTTAATACACTGTAATATTTTTCTTATTTTATTCATACATATCCTTTTTTCAAAACTTTTTCCTTTCTAACCATTCACTTGTTTTCTTTACAACTACAGCTGGATTTCCCATAACAACAGAATTGTCCGGAATCTTTCCGCGCACTACGCTCCCCCCCCCGATAAGAACATTAGAGCCTATATCGGATCCTGGTAGAATAAATGATCGTGCACCTATAAATGTATGTTTACCTACATGAATAGGATGCAATCTCTTTAATCTATTAATTCTATATTCGTTTTCCAATTCTTCCATATTAGTTAATTCAAGTCCTTTATATACGGTGTTCATGGAAAAATCATGTGTAAGAAATATTACATCTCTTGAAATAGAACAGCCATCTTCTAATGTAATTAAACCATAATCAGAACCGTCAAAATACACATCCGGGTGAATATAAAAAGGAGTGCCGATTATATTCATTCCTAATTTTTTGTAATGCTTCACTATCATTTTTTGATAAAAATTATTACTTACGTACGCAAATGGTTTCAAACATTTACGATGTATTACGTAAATCGCCTTTTTTATTCTATTATCCATTTTATTTTCTCACTTTTTTATCATTTCTCTAATAATATCTTTATAAAATATACAGGTAATAGCACTGTAAAGAATAATATATCCAAACATTCCCAAGATAACTTTCTCCACGCATGAGCAAATATAGAAGCTAAACATTATTAATAGTAAGTAACAAAAATTTTTTTCAGAAGAAACATTATACTTATTTTTTAGCATTTTCTCAGTAATTAAATACCAAATCAGCATTATTATAACTGATGCGTAAGATATACTTTCCATAGTACCAAATGTATAATAAGCAACTAAATTTGAAATTACCGATAAAAATAAAATAGCTATACTTTTTCTAAAAAAATAAAAATTAAGGTTCAACACTTTATAATAATTATGCATAACTATACTTATCGAACAACTGATCATAAGACCAGGGATTATAACTCTAAAAATCGGAATTGATGAGATATACAAAGGCAAAAAATGTCTTACAAACAATCGCAGCGGAAAATACACACATCCCATTCCGCTTACCAATATGCTTACATACCCTATATTTTTCTTATATGAAATTAAAAATATTTCTTCTTCTTTTTGTTTAAACATTGAAAACATTACAACCGCAACTGAAGTTACAATTGTTGATATCAAAGTTAAAAGACTATATGCAAATGAATAAATTGCATAATCATTCGTCTCAAAAAAAATCAAGACAATTTGTCTATCTAAAGATAATATTAGACTGGCAATAATATTGGACAAACAAAGTGGAAATCCGACTTTTACTATATTTTTTATCTCCGAAATATGTATTTTTCCATTTCCTATAGATATACTTCTATATGTATATATATACCAAATTAAAAGAATAATATTAATAAAAGTCAAAAATATTATATATATTTCATAACCAATAAAAAAATAGTTTAATTTGTACAGACAAAACATAATCAGAACCGCAAATAACATAAATACTGATTTTACCACGTTTCTAATTGATAGCTCTGTAAACCTCTGAATTGCCTGAGATAAGTATTGAAACAAATTTGTTATATTTACTATTAATATATTTATCGCTAAAGCAATACCAATAAACTTTGTATTATCCGGCAATAAACTAATACTAAAAACAAATACTAAGATAACAAACAATGATTGAAGAACAAGTAATGACTTAAAATATCCGGAAAATTCCTCTCTTTTTATGTCATTCAAATCTTTCCCACCATATTTTATATATATACCTTCAACTATCCCAAATTGTAGAACTATTATATAAGTAGAATATAAATTATAAATCTTATAGCATCCATAGTCTTCCAAAGAAAATATTTTAGGCAAAACAAAACTCGTAACAATACCTGCTAGTAGCAGTGTAAAATTACTCAAAACTACTTTTGCAATATTTATAACATTCTTATAGTTTACTCTCATACACTATTTCTCTATAATACTTTCGTTTAAATCCATGGTTAATATCAAGAAGTAAAGTCATTATGCATAATGTTACAAATCCTTGATTAAATAATACCAATGGAGTATCAGCTATCCAACTACCAAGTACTACAAATTTAGCACTATATAAAAATATTCTAATCTTTGTTGCAGGATGTAAACAAAATTTATAGTATAATTTATGATATAAAAATCCCATAATTAATGGCATAATTACAATTCCAATAAATCCAAAATTATAGTATGCAGATCCCCATATACATGGAGGTGCGGTTCCTCTCGTACTTCCATACATTACATCAAAGATAACATAAGATAATTGAACATATGAGTTTTTTCCCGGAAAAATATCCATAAAAGACAAAAACCAATCTTTTCCCCACTGAATATTCTGCGTACATATAAATCGAAATGCGACAACAGCACATTTTTGATTATCATCAAATATTCTTTGTAAGATTGCTTGAACTAAATCACCATCACTTCCAACTCGTCCATTAAATATAGTCATCGTAGCAAACAAAACAATAGCTCCAAATCCAATAATAACAATTTTTTTTAATATTTTTTTTTCTCGATATATTTGATATAAATAAAACAATGCTACTAAAAATATTAGAACAAACATAACAAATCCGCCACGTTGTCCAGTGCCAAGAACAAATATAATCATTAAAGGAAATATAGCAATTCCAAATTTATGTATTTTTTTGTCTTCCTTATATATTGTTAAAAACGCACATAAAATCGGCAAAATTATAACTCTAAATTGATATATATATCCAATTCCTTGTACATTATTTAACGCTATTCTTGAATTGGTGAAATTATCTTGTGAACCAGTACCAATAGATTTCAAAATCATAAAAAAAACGTTATAACCAGAACTTAGGAATAAATACATACAAGCCATCACAGAAATAGTTATCAACAAAATAATTAATTTTTTTTGATTATGAGATAATTTATCATTTTCTGATAAACGTATCCTTCTATAATCAGCAATATACAAATGAGAAGATATCTCTGTCCCAAATATAAACATAACCAATGCTATTAAGTATATAAAAACTAATTTTCGGTCTGCAGAATACGTAAAATCAGCATATGTAAGTATTCCTGAGAACATAAGAATTTGCATTCCAATAAATATAAAAGAGAGAGTAACAAATCTTTTTTTTACTGAATATATTTCATATACAATAGCAATTGAATAATAAATAAAAATAATAATCTCCATTATATTATCTTCGCTTTAACCTAAATATTATATATGGAATAAAATATAAAACCTTAGAAATAAATTCTATAACTTCTTTGTTTTTAACTACATTTGATATATTTTCAATTAGTCTAAATCCTTTATTACAAAAAAAATAAGCCAAATTTACACTTTTACTTATATGATCTATTGGAAATTCTTTTATAAAACTTAAATTATTCCACAGTTCACTTTTAGCCTTCAACATCACATATGCACGTTTTGCAGCATTTCCACCTCGCATTCTAACTTTACTTAAAATTTCATCAACATGTCCTAATTTATAATCAACGCTCATTACATTAATACCCACAAGTAAAAATCCTGCCCATAACGCATTTTTTCATTAAATCTAAGCGCAGTATTTTGTTTTAAAATATCACTTCGTATTACTACACATGGTGTTGCAATCTTACATGAAGACATACAATCAGGAAAAATAAACCCTTTGTAATCTGAAGTATCCACCCTCATATTATTTCCATAGCCAAAAGTTTCATATAAAGAATGTGACCAAACAATATCACTGTTTTCTTCCATATAATTAATTTGCACTTCTAATTTATTTGGCAACCAAATATCATCAGAATCTAAAAAAGCTACATATTTGCCTTTTACATGGCAGATTCCGTTATTTCGTGCTGATCCAGAGCCTTTATTCCTTTGATAAATATATTTCAATTTGTTTTTATACTTTTGTAAAAAACCATCTATATTTTCTGTAGATCCATCATTAACAACTATAATTTCATAATTACTGTACGATTGATTCAAAACACTATCTACAGCCTCTTCTAACCAGTCAATACGATTGAAAAAGGGAATAATGACACTAACAAGAGGCATATTATTTTCATCTTTCATCATCTTTCATCATTTTCCTTTGTAATGCTGATATAATATTTATAATTTGTATTATTTATGAACCGTTTCACGTCATATGTAATGCAATCGTGTCCGTCTGCTATTAATACTTCCGATATATCTGTGCATATACGTCCCGTACTGCGTATACCGCATACCGAATTAATTTGCAAAACTTTCATATCTTAAACACTCCTCAAATTGTTTCATTACCGACTTTTTAGTAAATTTATTAAGGTAATATTCTCTTGATTTCCTGCCCATTTCATCTAATCCGTGCGATATGCACATATCTCTAACTACATTAGCCAAAGCCATATAATCACTTGCAGGAACTGCATAGCCACAATTTGCCTCACTAATGATAAATTGGGCCTCACCGTCAATTGCGCCGATAATTGGTTTTCCCGCCGCCATATAAGTCTGAACCTTTCCGGGAAGAGTCATAGAAAGTACTGGCGAACTCTGCATGGTTACAAGCATCGCGTCGGCCATTGCATAGAACTTCGGCATTTCTTCAAGAGGCTGTCTGCCATGAAATATTACCGAATTAATACATAGCTTGCTTGCTAATTTCTTCATACTCTCAAGTTCCGAGCCATCGCCTACAATATGCCAGCGCAGATTTTTTATGTCCTTTGTTTCAGCCGCCGCACAAATAATAGTATCTATACTTTGAGCAGCGCCAATATTTCCAGCAAACATCAGATCCACTGTTTCATTAGGTTTTTTCCGGCATGTTTCCGGATTAAAAATATCTTCTGCATATTGCGGAAGATATTGTATCTTTTCTTTGGATATTTGAAATTCATTATACAAATAATCACCAAAAGATTTTGATGTAACCAATATCTCATCGGCTTGACGATAAATTCGCGCCGATATTTTATGAAACAACCTGAATATAAGTGATTTACGTGAAATTCCGCCTGCGGCTAAACTTTCAGGCCACAAGTCAAGACAATAAAGGATAAGCTTTTTACAATGTTTTTTCTTATATCTGATTCCCGCACTCGCCATCATAACTGGTGAAAGCTGATTTACAAATACAACATCAAATTCTTCCTTTAGCCGAGATGTATACATTGAAGATGAGACAGCATAGCTGTAATAATTAAGAAACCTTTTTACAACACCGCCTTTTCTGCCGA
>CABPZV010000025.1 GCA_902462015.1 uncultured Eubacteriales bacterium
AAATTAAAAAAAATAAAAAACATTTTTGTCATACTTGATTTTCAGTTAAAGCTTTGTTATAATATATTCAAATGAATTATCAGATATATAAAGCAGCATTATGTATTTATTCGGCATAAAGAACTGATCCCGGTATCCGAATCAGTGCATGCTGCGCAATCTGTAAAATTGATGGGAGTAAAAAAATATGGTTTCACGTAATGTTACTATAGTAAACAGCATAGGACTTCATGCGCGTCCCGCGACCTTTTTCATTCAGAAAGCCAATTCTTATAAAAGCTCGATATGGGTTGAAAAAGAGGATCGGCGAGTTAATGCAAAAAGTCTCCTCGGTGTTCTTTCGCTTGGAGTTGTAAAGGGAATGACAATTACTCTTATTGCGGACGGAAGTGATGAGTCGGACGCTATTGACGGACTCTGTGAGCTTATTAATTCTGACTTTGATGAATAACTGTATTGAGAAAGTCAAAGCATAAAACAGAGACATAATATCTTTTGGCGCCATGCGCCTGAAAAGCATTGACCGCAGAGTCTGTCTACAGCGTCTGCGGTTGCTTTTTTTCATGGCGCCGTATTTTGGAGAGTAGTTGTATATAATGGTAAGTGCTGATAAATCTTATGATTATAAATACGAAGGTGAAGAAGAAAGAAAAAAAAGACTTCACCTAAAGGCGCTTGACGTACCTTTTGTTCCGGGTGTATATATAATGCACGATAAATCCGGGAAAATCATATATGTCGGAAAATCAAAGGCGCTTCACAACAGACTTGGGCAGTATTTTTCTCCGGCGGCAAAGAATAATATAAAAACCGAGCATATGGTGCGTGCGGTTTATGATTTTGAATATATTATTACTGATACTGAAATAGAGGCTCTGGCTCTCGAAAACAAGCTTATAAAGGTTCATTCGCCCAAATATAATATTCGTCTTAAGGATAGTAAAAGCTATCCATATATAAAGGTAAACGTCGGAGAAAGATATCCTTCGATTACTGTAACGCGAACGCGTAGAGCAGATAAGGCAAAGTATTTTGGCCCGTATTCCGGAATGGACGCGGCATATACTATTTTGAGAACGGTTCAAAGCACATTTGGAATACCCTCGTGTAAAAGAGAATTTCCGCGTGATATAGGAAAAGAAAGGCCGTGTCTTTACAGTCAGATGAAACGCTGCTGCGCTCCGTGTAGTGGTAACATATCCGAGGAGGAATATAATGAATTAATTCGTGAGGCGCTTGTTTTTCTGAAAGGGTCATTTTCTGATGTCAAACGTTCCCTTACCAAAAAAATGAATGAGGCTTCCGAAAAAATGATGTATGAAGCCGCGGCGGTTTACCGCGACAGAATCCGTGTGCTTGCGAGCCTGTGGCAGAAGCAGAAAGTCGTAACTTCTCCTGATACGGAGTATGACGTTTTTGGAATATGGAGAGATGAGACATATACCGCTGTCGGCATTTTTTATATAAGGGATGGATATATAATTGACAGGGCACATATTCTTTTTGGAGTAGACTGTATTGCCGAAAGCGAAAATATTATATCTGCAATATGCAATATATATTCAGGAAGAGAGTATATACCGAAAGAAGTTTTGCTCGGATTTGATACCGAAGCATCGGATATTGAATTGCTTGAGAAATATTTATCTGACCGGTCGGGAAGAAGGGTCAATGTTCGGGTTCCCGAACGCGGTGATGCAAAAAAGCTTTGTGAACTTGTATGTGAAAACTGCAGGGAGATTGTCAGCCGTACCGAAATTGAAAGCGAAAGAGAGGAGAAAACTCTCGTCAGGCTTGCGGAGCTTCTTAAGCTTGAAGTTGTTCCGGAACGGATTGAGGCTTACGACATATCGAATATGGGAAATGACAATATAACCGCCGGTATGATTACTGTTGAAAAGGGCAGATTCAAAAAGAATATGTACAGAAGCTATTCGATCAGGCAGACCGGAGGAAAGCAGGATGATTATACTTCTATGAGAGAAGCAGTTGAAAGAAGGCTGAAACATTCGGAGGACGGTTTTCCCGACCTGATTTTGCTTGACGGAGGTCAAACGCATGTCGGCGTAATAAGGTCGCTTCTTGATGAACTTGGATATGATATTCCTGTATTTGGGATGGTTAAGGACAGCTTTCATAAGACGCGGGCGCTGACTTCTGATTCGTGCGATATTAGTATCGCAAGAGAACAGGCGGTTTTTAATCTGATTTACCGTATACAGGAGGAGGTTCACCGTTATACTATAGGAAGAATGAGCCGTGCGAAGAGAAAAAGTGTAAAACGGTCATCTCTTGAAAATATTGCGGGGATAGGCCCCTCGAAAGCGCGCGCGCTTCTTGCGTATTTCGGGACTATCGCGAAAATACGTTCTGCCGGGAAGGATACTATAGCTTCGGTTCCTGGAATTACTGCCCGGAATGCGGCTGATATATTTGCATATTTTAATGATGAATTGAAAGGATAAATTCAAAATGAGAATTATTACAGGAAGTGCAAAAGGCACGAGGCTGGAAACACTCGATGGAGAGATGACGCGTCCGACGTCCGAAAGAGTAAAAGAGGCGATTTTTTCTATGATACAGTTTGATGTCGAGGGAAAACGTATTCTTGATCTGTTTGGAGGATCGGGGCAGCTTGGACTTGAAGCGTTGAGCCGCGGAGCTGACATTGCAACCTTTGTAGATTCAAGCCGTGATGCCGCAGAGCTTATTAAGCGCAACGCTCAGAAGGCAAAGCTCTTTGACAGATGCAGAGTTTTGTCGACAGACTGGCTTTCATATCTTAACGGAGCAGCCGGACGGGAAAAATTTGATATTGTTTTTATTGATCCTCCGTACGCATCCGGACTTGCTCACAAGGCAGCGGACAAGCTTTGTTCTGATTTACTGCTTGCAGATAATGCAATTGTTATATGCGAGACGGGAGAGAAGGAACCGACCGAACATGACGGACTTGTTCTGCGCAGGCATAACAGATACGGAAAAACATACATTTCTCTTTATGTTTTTGAAAACGGCGGCAGCGATATCGTTATGGCATAATTTTTATAGCTTTCACACGGAAAGGTATGGTTATTTATGAAAAATTGTATGGTGGCTGGAAGCTTTGACCCGGTTACAAACGGGCATTTCGATCTTATCAAACGTGCTTCGGCATTGTTTGACAATGTATATGCTGTAATTTTTAATAACAGCGAAAAGACTTATTTGTTCAGTATAGATGAAAGAAAGGAAATGCTGAAGACGGCATGCCGTCATATGAATTCTGTGATAGTTGACACGTCTGAAAAGCTTGCTGTTGATTATGCGGCTGAACATGAAATTTGTGCGATTGTAAGAGGAGTGAGGGATTCTTCCGACTGCGCTGATGAGATTGCGCTTGCCCAGATTTATAATGAACTGTGTTATAATGTTGATACCGTGATTTTACCGTCAAGGCCTGAGCTTTCTTTTGTAAGTTCAAAATTTGTACGTGAGATGATTAAATATGGACATAACACTGACAAATACGTTCCGGCAGGGATTGCCGATTATATCGAAAAGCGCATTAAAAAGTATAGAAAATAATGTGTGAATAATATTCTAAATCAGTATATGGCTATTGAAAAAAAATCCTGTATGGTTTATAATATATTGTATATGCCGGTTTATTTTAATTTGGTATATCGATAAAATCAGCATGGCAAATTAACGGAAGAACGGAATTTATTATGGTATTCAATCATATTCCGGTGATGCTCAGCGAGGTGGTTTCATCGCTTGACATAAAGCCGGGAGGAATCTACATAGACTGTACTGTCGGCGGAGGGGGTCACAGCAGGCATATAGCAGAAAAGCTAAGCCATGACGCAGGAGGACGGCTGATTGGAATCGATCAGGATTCAAGCGCGCTTGAGGCTGCTTCGCAAAGACTTTCCGATTATGATGACGTTGTCACATTGGTTCACCGGAATTTCAGCGAACTTGACTGTATCTTGTCTGAGCTTGGAATAAAATATGCTGACGGTGTTCTTATTGATCTTGGAGTATCGTCATATCAGCTTGATACTCCTGAGCGCGGTTTTTCATATATGCACGATGCTCCGCTTGATATGCGTATGGATAAAGCATCGGTTTTAAGTGCGTATGATATTGTGAACGGCTGGAGCGAAGCCGAACTTACCCGTATTTTTTTTGAATACGGAGAGGAACGTTTTTCAAGAAAGATAGCTGCCGAAATAGTAAAAAGACGGGAGACGGCACCGGTTAAAACAACGTCGGAGCTTGCGCAGATATGCCGTGACGTTATTCCTGCGAAGGTTGCTGCATCCGGCGGAAACCCGGCAAAGCGTACATTTCAGGCGATACGAATTGCGGTAAACAGAGAGCTTGATGTAATTGAACCGGTTATTAATACTGCAGTTGATATTCTGTCGCCTGGCGGAAGGCTTTCAGTGATCACTTTTCATTCGCTGGAGGATCGCATTGTGAAAAAATGTTTTGCCGATTATGCAACCGGTTGTACATGTCCGTCAGATTTTCCTGTGTGTGTGTGTGGTCATAAAAAAAGGGTGAAGCTTTTAACAAAAAAGCCGGTTATTCCTTCTGATGAAGAACTTAGCATGAATTCGAGATCACACAGTGCAAAGCTTCGGACTGTAATAAAACTTTGAATATGTACTTTCTGACAGCTGTAACTGCTTTACTGCCAATACAGTAAATTCTGTATATGCAGCAGCGTCCAAAATGCAAAGAGCTACAGAAGTATTTCAATTTTTATTTTTGGCAGACTTAAAATTAATGTCCAATGTGAAAGGAATTATAAAATGCCGCAGAATTTACGGAATGCGGACGACCGCGGTAAAGGCCAGTCACGAAAAATCAGTTCAGGCAGCAGGCAGAAATCTTCCGAGCTGAAACATCAATATACAGCGACATTTAAATTTGAGCGAGTTACTCCGGAAATGCTTGCCGAAATCAGGAAAAACGGAGGCGTTTCTTCTGATGTAAAAAGAAAAAGCTCCGCATCCAGGGGAAAATCTTCTGCTGGAAGCTCTGAATATAGATTTCAAAATGAAATCCGTACCGGCGAAAAAAATCAGAAAAAGCCGGTAATTTACAGTGAAAAAAACGTTCGGAAGACAGAGCGAAGGATAAATCTTAACTCAGACGAAAAGAATAATGTAAACGCAGACAAAAGCCTCAGGCATAGTACGGATAAAAAACTTAGTCAAAGTCCGAATCAAAAGGCGGCTCTGAGTTCGGATGGAAAATCTCTTGTCTCCCAAAAGACAGAGTCGGTTTCCGGTGCGGATATTATAAGGCGCAGACTTAAGGCAAGCCGAATGCCTCGGATGCATACGGTTGATTCACGGATTATAAGGCGTTTTCCGTATAAAATTTTGTTTTTGGCTGTAATCGGAACTCTGCTTTTTATGACGATAATTTACAATAACGTACAGATTAATGAAAAAACATCGGAAATTGCCGAGCTTCGCTCCGAGCTTTCTTCTCTGGAGGAGGATATAACAGAGGCATCGCTGAAGGTGGAGAAAAAGAATGATCTCCGTGTAATCGAGGCCCGCGCAATTGAGCTTGGAATGGTTAAAGCGGATCAGCTGAGTAAAAAATATGTTTCAATTCCTTCGAATGATCAGATTACATTAATTGATGATTCTGACGAGGAGAAAGAGAATTTTCATATGACCGGGATTTTCGAAGCAATCCGTCAGAAAATATCGGATTTAATTGATACCTTCAGATGAATTCAGAACATATTAAAATAATGAGCGCCATACAATATTTAAAGGGTAGCTGCATAAGTAAAAAAGATTTAAAACGGTAAAAACTTTAAGCCTGTACGAAAGGAATGTTTATAAAAATGGCATCGAAACAAACCAATCGGTTTATACCAGTCAGAAGTGTTTTCCTTATACTATTCTGTATATTTGTGGCATTGATTCTGATAAGCCGTCTTTTTTATCTCCAGATTTTAAGCTATGAATATTATGAATCTATTGTGCTTAACAATATTTCTGCTAAGACAACGGTAACAGCTTCCCGCGGTAATATTACCGACCGCAATGGGATACAGCTTGCAAGTAACTACACGGTTTACCGAATATTCATTTCGCCTCGGAATATTGTGAGCGACGAACAGAAAGAACTGATATGTACGGGATTATCAGATATTTTAGGCGTTGATTATGAAAACGTAAAAAAGCAGGCAGAAATGACCTACTATGCCGACCGTACAATAAAAAAGAATGTTGAGGAGGAACAGGCGAGTGAGGTACTGAAATATATAGATGACAATAATTTAAATACTCAGATTTATGTAGAGGCTTCCTCAAAGCGTTATTATCCTTACAATGATCTTGCGGCTCAGGTAATAGGATTTGTCGGTGCTGACGGGGGTATGCTCGGCATTGAGAGAAAATATGATAAATACCTGACCGGTACTCCCGGCCATTATATTACTGCACGTGACGCGTGGGGCAAAAGTATGCCGACAAAATATGAGACTTATATAGAGGCTCAAGACGGTTATCAGGTGGAAAGCACTCTTGATCTGAAAATTCAGAGCGCACTTGAAACCCAGCTTGAAAAAACTTATTATGAGTCGAATTCAACCAATCGTGTCACTGGAATTGTTATGGATGTAAATACCGGAGGAGTTCTTGGAATGGCTACATATCCAAGCTTCGATTTGAATAATCCGTATGAACTCAGCGACGAGCTTCTTACTCCTTTCAGTACTTATATGTCGGATGTGAATCAGGCGAGAGTCCGTGAAAACGATAACTACGAGAATTTTGCCGAAATGATTTATAATTTTACTCAGATTAAGGAAAATTATGAAGCCGGTTCGGACGAATATCAAAATGCGTATATGGAGCTTCTTTATACTCTTTGGAGAAATAAAGCGGTTAGCGAGCTGTATGAGCCTGGTTCAACCTTTAAAATAATTACAACATCAATGGCTTTTGAGGAAAATATTATTACTCCGAACACGGTGTTTACCTGCTATGATCCGTATTCTGTAGAAGGAACTAAAATTCATTGTCATAAGAGAGGCGGACATGGTACACATGAATACAGGTATATGCTTCAGCAGTCTTGCAATCCGACCTTGATTCAAGTTGCCCAGCTTGTAGGAAATGAAAAGTTTTATCAATACTTCGAAGCATATGGATACACATCGACAACAGGAATAGACCTTCCTGCTGAAGCTTCTCCGATTTTTCATAACTACAGCGGCTTTAATGCCGTAGAGCTTGCTACATACTCTTTTGGTCAGACCTTTAAAATAACGCCGATCCAACAGATTACGGCAGTAAGTACGGTTGCAAACGGAGGCTATCTTCTTACTCCTCATGTTGTAAGCCGGATCATCGACAATGAGGGAAATGTTGTTTACAGCGCGGATGAAACCCCGAAGCGCCAAGTTGTAAGCTCAGAAGTCTGCGAGACAATTGCGGAAATACTTGAGGACGGCGTATCCGGAAACGGAGGAGCTAAAAACACGTATGTTCCGGGGTATAAAATTGCAGCTAAGACCGGTACGTCGGAGGTTCGCGACGTGTTCGATGAAAATGGAAGTTCTTATCTCCGCGTAGGTTCTACAATAGCTTTTGCGCCTTCTGATGACCCGCAGGTGGCCGTTTTAATTGTGTGCGACGAGCCAATGGTATCACAGATGTACGGAGCATATGTTGCGGCTCCTTATGTTGCGGCAGTTATGGAGGAAATACTTCCGTATATCGGAGTAGAGAGAAACTGGACGGATGAGGAACGTGTCAATATGAATACCACAATTGGAAATTATGTGGGATATGATATTGCATCTGCTACCGCCGGAATGAAAAACTTAGGAATCAAATACAATATTATAGGTGACGGAGATATAATAAACTATCAGGCGCCGGCGGCGGGAAGCAGTTTTAATAAATCAAGCGGAACCGTTACCCTTTATACCGGAGATGCTGTTCCGAATCAATATGTTACTGTGCCTGATCTGTCACAAATGAAAGCCTCAACTGCAAATCAAGCTATCATTAATGCCGGACTCAATCCGGTAATCACCGGTGCTACAAATAATGTATCTGACGCAACTGCGATTGTTGTAGGTCAGAGTCCGGAAGCTGGCTCCTCGGTACTGTACGGTTCTACAGTTACTGTGACAATGCGTTTTATCGGAGACACCGACGCGTAATTTGACAGTTACTTATGATATCCGGAATATTTATATTTCGGATATCATATAAAATATATAGTATCTGTATATTATGTAATTATTTGAAAGCAATGCGCTGTTACTGCGCTGCGGGATGTTAAAATTTTTACAGTCTTATTTTATAAAACTGTAATATCAATTCATCTCAATAGCGGAGGGAACAGGTTTATGCTTTTGAATAAGCTGCTTGAAGACATTGAAGTACTGAAAAACGAGGAGACAGGAAATCCGGAAATTTCTTCTGTATGTGCAGATTCGCGCAAGTCCGTCCCTGGATGTATGTTTGTCTGCCTTGAGGGCGGAGCTGACGACGGTCACCTTCATATACGGGAAGCTGCTGATGCAGGTGCAGTATTAGCAGTTGTTTCAAAGAAACCGGAGGATTCTGCCGGGCTTCCGTTGATTTATACAAATTCTACAAGGGAAGCTTTTGCAAGGTTATGCAATAATATCTGCTGCAGGCCATCCGAAAAAATGAGATTTTTTGCTGTTACAGGAACCAACGGCAAGACTTCTGTGGCGCATCTTCTGCGTGCGGTTCTTACGGACGCAGGCTTTAAGTCTGCGCTTATAGGTACGATCGGAGGAAACATGACGACTCCTGATCCGGATTTGCTTTATCCGCTGCTGGAAAGGCTTGCCGGCGAGGACTATGACTGTGTAGTTATGGAAGCTTCGTCACATGCTCTTGCTTTAAAGAAATTATCGCCTATTCACTTTGAAGCTGGAATATTTACCAATCTGACCAAAGATCACGGAGATTTTCATAAATCTGTCGAATCATATTTTGAGGCTAAAGCCAGTCTTTTTAAAAATTGCAGTATAGGCATTTTCAATATTGATGATAAATACGGAAATCTATTGTACAATAGACAGCCATGTGAAAAAAATCTTTCAGTTTCCTGTACAGGAGGGACAGCTGCAGATTATATTGCTGCTAATGTTGTTTCGGATACCGGAGGAACCAGGTATGAGCTTATAGCAGAAAATAAAATATTTCGTATATGGACGGCAATGCCATGGCGCTTCGCGCTTTATAATACCCTTGAAACTGCTGCATGCGCATCGTCATGCGGGGTATGTCATCGTTTTATTCAGAGCGGAATTTCGTCTGTTAAATGTGTATCAGGACGTCTGGAACATATAAATCCAGGAGGCTGCTTTCCTGGCTATCCCTTAATCTATATTGATTATGCACATACTCCTGACGCTCTTGAAAATTCCCTCCGCGCGCTTAAAAGCATTATGAAGCCGAGTGAAAGACTCACTGTTATTTTCGGATGCGGCGGAGACCGTGACAGGGAAAAACGTCCTGTTATGGGCAAAATCGCATCGGAGCTTGCCGACAGGGTTATTCTGACTGAAGATAACAGCAGAAGTGAAAACAGAGAGGATATTCTTGCGGAAATTAAAAGCGGAATTGGAAATACGGAGTGTGTAACCGAAATTCCGGATCGAAAAAAGGCAATTGTCTATGCGCTTTCCAATTCGTCAAGGGGTGATTTTCTGCTTCTTGCCGGAAAGGGACACGAAAATTATATAATTGATTTCAGCGGAAAGCATTTCTTTTCGGAAAAGAAAATCATAGAAGATTATTACAACTAAAAAAGAAGGCTATGGTTAAAAAATGGGATACGAAATTGGGCGGGGCGGATTATCCGCAGAATGGATAAAACAAAATACGGGCGGAAAACTCATTTTCATGAAAGACGGAGTGGTTTCCGAAATTAACACGGTGGATGCTGAAGCGCAGATAATACGGGGTTTATCAGGCAATTCGCGTACACTGACTCCGGGAGAGATATTTATTGCAATTCACGGCGAACAGCTTGACGGACATGATTATATATTAGGTGCGTTTGAATCCGGAGCATACGCGGCTTTGTGCGACAGAATTCCCGACAAGATAAAAAACGGCAGGTTTATACTCACAGAAGATACGACAAATGCGTTTCTAAGACTTGCAATGGCATATAAGGACAGCTTCAGCGGCCTGAAATATTCGGTTGCGGTAACGGGAAGTGTTGGAAAGACAACAACAAAGCAGTTGATTCATTCTGTTCTTTCGCAGAAATATGTGACTCTAAAAACAGAAGGGAACTATAATAATCTTGTCGGAGTTCCTCTCACTATGCTTCGGCTGAATGATTCCTTCGAAGCTGCAGTTTTTGAAATGGGTATGAATTCGAGGAATGAGATATCACGTATGAGCAGGGCTGTCAAACCGGATATTGGTGTTATTACAAGTATCGGAACAGCGCATATCGGGATGCTGGGGTCAAGAGAAAATATAAGAAATGCAAAGCTCGAAATTCGTGATGGCTTTAAAACTGGAAGTATTTTAATATACAACGGGGACGAACCTCTTCTTGAGGGAATTGACGGAGAGACGGTTTCATTCTCTCGCGGTGATGCCGCCTGTCTCATTTCTGATATTGACGAATATTCCGGAGGCTCAGAATTCGATTTGATAATTCATGGGAAACGCATTCGAAGGCTTCGTATACCAGTAATAGGTAGACACAATGTTTTTAATGCGGCAATAGCTTCACTTGCATGCGCTGTTTTGGGAACAGATGAAGATCAAATCCGCTGTGGGCTTGCAAAGTTTGAAAATGTCGGCGCAAGACAAAGAATATACAAAAAGAATGGCGTAACTGTAATTGAGGACTGTTATAATGCATCTCCTGAATCAATGAAAGCCGCACTTGGCGTTATGAACTCCGTGTATTCCGGAAGTCCAGCGAATACGGGAAGAAGAATTGCGGTATTGGGAAATATGCTTGAGCTCGGTGAGCAAAGCGCGTCACTGCACGACGGACTTGGAGAATTCGCCGCTGAAGATGCCGACATACTTTTTACTCTCGGTGATGACGCAGAGCGTATTGCTGAGTCTGCGAGAAAATTCGGCCTGAGTGACTGCAGATGTTACAAATTCAATGAAGACGGAAAAGCTGCCCTAAGCAGAGATCTTGTAAGTGAGTTCAGAGACGGTGATATAGTTTTGTTTAAGGCCAGTCATTTTATAGGGCTTGAGCAGATGGCAAGAGAGATATTTGGAAATTCGGATAATGAATAGCTTTTGTTGTCCGGCGAAAGGTCAGACATACTGAGGAAAAAGGAAAAAGGAGTTTTTGCTTTGAAAAATCAAATGCTGTTATATTTTTTTGCAACAATGTTGCTAACTCTCATTTTTACTGCTCTTATCACACGTGTGCTTATACCTAAGCTGCGAAGTATAAAAATGGGACAGAAAATTCTTGATATTGGTCCGAGATGGCATAAATCAAAAGAGGGTACGCCGACAATGGGCGGAATTGCCTTTATAATTGCCTCTGTATTTACTACAGCTATAATCGGAGGTTTTGCGGCATATCACGGAGAATTTGACTCGTTTGGAAAGATAGCTTGTGTGACAGCACTGATCATACTAAACGGACTGATTGGATTTGCAGATGATTATTTAAAGTTTGTAAAAAAACAGAATGAAGGGCTTCGTGCTTATCAGAAATTTTTTCTTCAAAGTGTAACCGCGATACTGTTCCTTGCTGTTATGACATGGCTTGGATACATAAATTCCTTTTTGTTTATTCCTTTTTTTCATATCTCTATAGACTTTGGAGCGGCTTATTATATTATCGCATTTTTTCTTATAACGGGAATAATAAACAGCGTGAATCTCACGGACGGAATCGATGGATTGGCTGCGTCGGTAACCTTTGTTGTGTCGGGACTTTTCGCAGTGATTGCGTTCCGGACAGGCAATTTTGATTTAGGTTATTTTTCAGCATTGGCAGTAGGTTCCTGTCTTGGCTTTTTGATTTACAACGCTCATCCGGCAAAAATATTTATGGGAGATACCGGTTCGCTTTTTTTGGGCGGCACAGTAGTCGGACTTGCCTTTCTTGCCGACGATCCTCTGCTGCTTATTGTTGCAGGACTTGTATATATAATTGAAAGTCTTTCTGATATTATACAGGTTGCGGTATATAAGCTGACAGCAGACCATAAACGATTCTTTAAAATGGCTCCGATACACCATCATTTTGAACGATGCGGATGGAGTGAAAATAAAATTGTCGGAATTTTTTCGCTTGTAACTGCAGTTATGTGCGTAATTGCGTATTTCGGACATGTATAAGATTGGATTCTGAAAGAAGGAGGTCTTTGCTCTGCAAGGGCATGGTATTAAAAAATGAGCAATAACAAGACACATTCTTCCGTATATTATGATGAACAGGCAGACCGAATTCAGAACAACCGTGAAAGAAATGTAAAGCGGGAGAATTCAGTTACTCATAAGGCAGACGGAAACAGGCGGCAGGAGCGCATTTCTTCTAAAGTGCAGCGCGAGGGCTACCGGAAATCAGAAGCAAAAATAGTTGAACATGGAAACGCACCTGTGCATAATGAAAAAAAATCTCAGCGGAAGATTATCTCAAGCTCGGGAGGAGTAAAAACTCAGGAGTCTGAGGTAAGAGAAAAACGATCGCAAAGTATGTCACGGCGTTCTTCAGGGGCCGAAGAACAGAGAATGCGTTCAAATAAAGATGATGACAGATCTGCTGCCGTAAAAAAGAAAAGCAGGCTTCCGGGGTGGTTTGCAACTCTTTCTCATAACGATGAAAAGGAAGACATAATCAGGGTCAAGGGTGGATTTGACAGACCTATGTTTTTCATAGTGATGGTACTGATTGGATTTGGACTAATTATGGTATTCAGTGCAAGCTATGCATATGCTCTTTCAAAAACCGGAGACAGCTTATATTTCATAAAGCATCAGGCGATATTTGCTGTACTTGGAATTGGCGCAATGATTGTGATGATGAAAATGGATTACCGTATAATATACAGGTTTACTATTCCGCTTTTTATCATAACATCTATACTTCTCATAGTTACTCCTATATACGGTATGGCGGCCGGGGTTGCAAGAAGATGGATTGAAATTGGCGGAATCCGTTTTCAGCCTTCCGAAATAATGAAACTGGTTCTTGTGCTTTTCCTTGCAAGGTATTATACAATATATGAGAAGCCGGCCATTAATTATAATGATTTCTGGCAGTCCTCTATCTACGGTCTTTTTATTCCTGCAGGATTTGTCCTTTTTGTCTGCGTCCTGATTATGCTTGAAAACCATTTTTCAGGTATGATTATTATGTTTTTGATTGGGATGATTGTCATATTCGCCGCAGGAGCGAGAAAAATCTGGTTTATTGTGGCCGGAAGTTCCGCGGCAATTGCCGCGGCAATTGCAATAAGTCTTTCCTCGTACGCGCGAGAAAGAATAGATGTTTGGCTTCATCCGGAGAATTTTAGCGCAGACGATGAGGTATATCAGACTCTTCAGGGACTTTATGCCGTAGGTTCGGGAGGACTTTTCGGAACTGGGCTTGGAAACAGCAGGCAGAAGCATTTATTTGTGTCACAGCCCCAGAACGATTTCATATTTTCAATTATCTGCGAGGAGCTTGGTTTTATAGGTGCAATTGGCGTTATTGCTCTCTTTATATTGCTTGTGTGGCGCGGAGTTGTAATTGCGCTTCGCGCTCCGGATACATTTTCACAGCTTGTTGTAATAGGAATTGTCGGCAAGGTTGCAGTACAGGCACTTCTGAATATCGGAGTTGTGACCGCAGTTTTACCGAACACGGGAATTTCGCTGCCGTTTTTCAGTTATGGAGGTACTGCTCTCGCGTTGCAGATTGCCGAAATGGGTATAGTATTAGGAATATCGCGTTATTCCCGGCATTAGCGTAATTCACAACAAAACGTCTTATGATGGTTTTTGCATTTATTGAACGGGGCAAGTCCCTTATTGAAAGACATGAGTACATTCGAAATATGAGGCGGAAAGGACTGATATGAAATGAAGGTATTGATGACCGGCGGTGGTACTGGCGGCCATGTGAATCCTGCAATAGCTATAGCCGATAAGATTATGGAGAAGGAGCCCGGTTCGAATATTGCATTTGTTGGAACACCGCGCGGCATAGAAAATAAGCTCGTTCCTGCAGCCGGATATAAGCTGTATCACATTGATATAAGAGGGCTTCGGCGCAGTCTGTCTGTTTCAAATTTCAGAACTGTATATCTGATGGCAGTATCTCAGATAAAAGCACGCAGGCTTATCAGAGATTTTAATCCCGACATTGTTGTCGGCACTGGAGGTTATGTATGCTGGCCGTTAGTGAATGCCGCGTCTAAAATGAATATTCCGACTGTTCTGCATGAATCCAATGCAGTTCCGGGTGTGGCTGTCAAGCTTCTTCAAAACAAGGTTGACCGCATATACGTAAATTTTGAGGCTACATTGTCAAAGCTTTCTCATCCGGAACGCGCAAAACGTGTCGGAAATCCGCTGCGCGGTCATTTTGGCGAGCTTACAAGGGAGCAGGCGAGAGAAAAGCTTGGATATAATAATAAATACAGATATGTTATCTTATCTTGCGGCGGAAGTATGGGAGCGGAGAGAGTTAATGAAGAGGTTCTTAAACTTATGCGCGACTATACCTCGAAGGATGCGGCGGTCAAACATATTCATGCAACCGGTTCGATAGAGTATGAGGCGTCGAAGGCTGTTTTTCAAAAGTATGGACTTGACAAATGTCCAAATTTGGAGTTGTGTGAATACATTTATGATATGCCTCTCAAAATGACGGCTGCCGATCTTGTAATCAGCCGTGCGGGGGCGATTACTCTTTCCGAGCTTGCCGTACAGAGAAAGCCATGTATTCTGATTCCTTCTCCGAATGTAACTGATAATCATCAGTATAAAAACGCTAAGGTTCTTGGAGATGCCGGAGCCTCGCTTGTTTTTGAAGAATCGGAGCTTGGGGACGGTATATTGACAGACGCTGTAAAACAGCTTCTTCCTGACCGAAAAAGACTTCACGAGATGTCTGATAGTATTTCTTCTTTCGCTGTTAGAGACTGCGCTGATCTTTTGTATTCTGAGCTTCGGGGACTTATTGACCAAAAAAACAGTTTGTAAATATATGCATGCGGCAAAGCTGAGTTTATTTGATGCAGATACTTAATGCAATAGCTTTGCTGCTGTTTTTATTTTCCGTCGCCGCGGCGAAATGGAAGTAAAAAAGATATGGAAGTAAAGATAGGGAAAAATATAATGGTTTTGAAAAAATATTTCGGTGATAAAGCATTTTACAAGATGATTCTTGCGATTGCAGTTCCGATAATGATTCAGAACGGAATCACAAATTTTGTAAGTCTGCTTGACAATATAATGGTAGGAAGTCTTGGAACTGAAGCAATGTCGGGAGTCTCCATTGTCAATCAGTTTGTGTTTATATTCAATCTTTTGATATTTGGGGCAGTGTCGGCTGCCGGAATATTTACCGCTCAGTATCACGGAATCGGAAACAGAGAAGGAAAGATGTATACCTTTCGTTTTAAGTTGCTTATAAATATAGGGGCGGCTCTGCTCGGAATTGCAGTGCTTGTTATTTTCCGGGAAAAGCTTATTTCTCTTTTTTTGCATCAGGGGGAAGCAAAGGGGGATCTTGCACTTACCCTTAGCCTTAGCAAGAAATATCTCGGTATTATTCTGATAGGTCTTATTCCATATGCTGTTTCTCAGGTTTATGCTTCTACGATGCGCGAGACTGATCAGACTGTTGTTCCCATGTTTGCAAGTATTGCTGCGGTCTTAACTAATTTTATACTGAATTACATACTTATATTCGGAAAGCTCGGTATGCCTGCTCTCGGCGTTTCGGGGGCTGCAATAGCGACGGTAGTATCGCGGTTTGCGGAGCTTTTGGTTTTGACTGTCTGGGCGCACAAAAATAAAGATAAATGCGATTATTTGCACGGCGCTTTTTCTTCGTTCAGGGTACCTGCCGGTCTTGCTTCTCAGATTATCGTACGCGGATTTCCGCTTATGTTCAATGAAGTTATGTGGGCATTAGCTCTTACGGTCCGCAATCAGTCATATTCAATACGGGGACTTGATGCTGTAGCAGCATTCAACATAGCAAATACAGTAGTTGATCTGTTCAGCGTTATATATATTGCTCTTGGAAGTGCGATTTCGATTGTAGTCGGCAATCAGCTTGGCGCCGGAGCTTTTGAAAAAGCTAAAGATACCTCCAGAAAAATGGTTGTATTTTCAATTCTGTGCAGTGTCGTTACGGGATTGATTCTGATTATATGTTCGGGTTTATTTCCTATGATATATAACACAAGTGAGACGGTGAAAAATCTTGCGTCATATATGATAACGGTTTCCGCTTCGGTTATGCCATTTATAGCTTGTGCCAACGCCGCTTATTTTACAATTCGCTCCGGTGGAAAGGTGTTGGTTACAATTCTGTTTGACAGCGTATTTTCATGGGTTGTAGTGGTTCCTGCCGCATTTGTTTTATCGAGATTTACTTCAGCAGGAATTCATACAATTTATTTTATATGTCAGTATATAGAAATCCTTAAAACTTTTTTCGGCCTGCTGCTTTTGAAAAAAGGAACATGGATAAAGCAGCTTGTAACTTCCGGCGATGAAATATCTTCGGCGCAGAATTTTTCAAAATAAATTGATGATACTTGTATTTGCTGTAATATAACCTAACACAGATGTCCCCCGCCTTATAAGGCGGTCGCCTCCTAAGGCGGCGGGTTCCACTTCAGGGTTTCAGTGGGAGTTATAATCTCCCACTGAAACCCTGAGGAGCTAACGCTCTCTGCGTAGGTTGCAATCGTTCGCAAGCGCAGGAGCGTTGCTCCGATTTAAATATTCGATATTCAACGGTTTGTGATGATGATTAGATAAAAAATAAAATATGGAACAGAGCTTTGCTCCGGTAATTCCGGAACAAAGCTCTGTCTTTTTTATTTCGGCTGGCCATATGTTACTGTGAAAACACTCTTGATGCAGCTTTCAGCTTTTATTGAAATACTTCGTTCGGCAGAATATATTATTGTTTTTATGTGCGGTTATTTACAAATATAAAATTATTATTCTCCTTATTTATTAGATTATTTTATACAAAAGGGGTTGTTATTTATGAAAGGTATTATAAAA
>CABPZV010000026.1 GCA_902462015.1 uncultured Eubacteriales bacterium
TTCCTACTGCAGTTATGATGAAATCGGGAAGAGGCTGCATTATACCGTCGGGGAAAATAAGCTTGACGGAACCGGAGCGCTTTATTTTGCCCGTGAACGATATGCATTTCCGACCGGAGACAGACAGCGCGGAGAAAACCAGATGCAGGTTATTCAAAAGGTGGCCGAAAAGCTGCTGTCTACGGAGATGCTGAAAAACTATTCGGCTCTTATGGAAACTGTAAAAGACAGCTTTGAAACGACTATTCCGTACAGTACAATATCGTCGATTGTCCGTAATCAGCTGAAGAAGGGCGGAGAATGGAATATTGTATCTTATAGTGTAGACGGCTATGGCTCGACGGAAGCTCCCTATTCTCTCGGAGGAGCCTATGCTTCTGTTATGATTCCGAATAAAGAGACGGTCGAAAAAGCAAAAGAACTTATTGACAAGGTTGTGTCCGGAGAAATCGTAACCGTTTCCGAGGCTGGCGATGTATCGAAATGACGTTTTAAACAGTATTTAATTTTGTACAAGCATGTCCTTGAGCTGCAGACGGTGCTGCGTGTGCAAAATAAGCTTTTAAAATGCCTCTGAGAATAAGTCTTTTGAAACTCAAAATTTCTAAGTTTGGCACTATTTGTTTAACTATTAAAAAATATCAGCGGTCAGAGTATTTACATCTGACCGCTGATATTTTATATATTAAGGAGGAAATAAGCATAATTTGAGTTATAACAAAACGGCAACCACTACGTATTTTATCTGCAACAGCAAAATCGGTACCGGAACGAATAATGAAGGTTCTTCGCTTATTTGTATTATGAATATTTATTGGAAAGTCTGAGATTATCGGCTATCATAGCTATAAATTCGCTGTTTGTCGGCTTACCGCGGTTGTTTTGTATTGTAAAACCAAAATACGAGTTCAGTGTTTCGACATCTCCGCGATCCCATGCAACCTCGATTGCGTGTCTGATGGCACGCTCAACTCTTGAGGATGTGGTGGCGTATTTCTTTGCAACCGTTGGATACAAAATTTTTGTGACAGAATTAATAATATCGCTGTCTTCAATTGTCATAAGGATAGCCGTTCTCAAATACTGATAGCCTTTAATATGAGCCGGAACACCTATCTGATGTATTACCTTGGTTACCTGAGTCTCAAGGTCATTTCCTGTAAGCACTTCGCTTACAAGCTGAGGACGAGGTGTATTATTAGAGGCAATAATTCGTTTTGAAGAACAAAGCGCAGAAATGCGTTCTGCAAGACTTTTATAGTCAATCGGTTTCATCATTATGTAATCCGCACCACTTTGTGTCAGCTCGGATAGCATTGAAGGCGTCATTGACTCAGATACTATAATAAATGCTGGAACCGAATCAATACCAAAATTAATTATGCGGCAGGCTTTTATAAGTTTAATTCCGTCAAGCTTGGGGAGCCAGGAGTCGACTATTACGACATCGGGATGACTGTTTCCGATTTTGCCCAGCGCATCCTCGCCGTCTCTTGCTTCCGAAACCAGACTGTAACCGTAGTCTCTCAGACGTTCACGGCATTTCAGACGAAAATCGTCATTAGCATCTGCTATAAGGATATTGATTTTTTGTTCCATTTTGATACTCCTATACATTTATATTAAAGTTTTTTACTTGATTTATCCTGCACCATATTTTGTACAGACTGTCAAAGAGAAGAAACATTTGTAAACTTGTCTCTCTTTTTGCGCAAATATAGTTTACCATAAATTGGAAAAAATATCAAGAGGTAAATGTGTAAAAACATTTACATAATTTAACAACTGGTTTTGGTACATTTTTTACAATAATTACCGGTTATACCGCTTTTTGGATAAATAGTAATATATGTTTTAGTATCGGAAAATAACGGGCAATATATTAACTAAGACGGAAATATACGGAAACATCGATTATTAAAATGGAACAATAAGGCACGGAGCAAATCGAATTACTGTTGCCCCGTGCTGTAGTTGTATTTAAATTGCCTGACGCTTTGGCTAAGGGTTGAAAAAGACTGTAAACTATAATATAAATGACGATAAGGGTTACCTTTTTTTGAATTTAAGTTTAAAAACCAATTTATCAATAACTCCTGAAAACCACAGGAGTGCGGCGATTATTGCACCGATAAGAACTACATAAGCGGCGTTTATACTGTGATTTCCATGCATATCAAATCCTGCTATTTCCTTATTTTTCTTTTTATTATAAATGCCAAAATGGCTGTTGTATTTTGCCGTCAGGAGAACGGGGCAGGATTCTTTTTTCTTTGTGAAAAAACTGCACATTTTATCACAGCATCCTATTATGTTATTGTAACTGACCATAAGTGAATGTCCTTTCATCTGGTTTATTTCCGAAACGCTTTATGACTGGCTTTTAGCCTTTAATGAATATAGTTTGTCCCGAATTGTTTTAGATATTCGCTAAAAATATTTTTGAAATATTTAACTACCGGTGCTAATTTCTTTATAATGATGCGATGAGTTTAAATTTATTATCATATATAAATATAACATAATTTTTTGTCTGAGTCAAGCATAGTAAGCAAAAAAATGGAGAATTTTGCCATAAAAATTATTTTCATTTTTTATGAAACCTTGTTTGATATTTATTGCCCCAAATTAAATGTTAATAAAATCAATAATATTACACAATAAAGTATTGACAAAAAAGAAAAATATGGATATAATATAACTGGAAATTTAATTAAGATATTGGGCAGGTAAGTGAAAATATACAGCGCGAAATTTGTATAGATAAAATAAAAAATGAGGTAAAAGCGTGAAAAAGATGAAGAATCTGTATCTGATGTGCTTTTGCGATGATCTTGAAAATGACAGTTCTTTGCGGCATTTCGAAAGGAATGAAAACCAAGAGTTCAACTATGATGAAGAAAGCCCCAAGTCAGTGCATATATGACGATTGTACTTTATCGGAACCGGATGATGCCATATTCGGTTCAGAAGCGCTTTTTGATGTTAAAAATGATGTAAGTACAGCAGACGGCGTTGAGAATATGAATTTAAGTATGGTGATCAGACATGAGCTATGTGTCTTTCTTTAAAAGAAAGACACATAACAGTTACAGAATATCAGAAAAGGGTGGTTACGAGTATGAAAAAATTTGTAATTTGCATTTTGGCTACAGTAATTTTGCTCGTTGGATGTGCTTCGGAAACGACGTCAAAGATTCATGATGAGACATCTGAAAATGGCAATAGCGACAGTAAAAATAACTTGACTAATACACTCGGAGACATTTCAGGTACATCGCTTTCATTATACGAAACTACCGGGAATGATGCCGAAATTTCTGAGAGTGAGAAAGAAATATGCTGGGAAGCGGCAGGTGGAGCTTATGATTCTAAATTTCCGGACTTTAACGCAGATAGTATAATACAAATAGATGATATTATTTTATATTATGAGCTTCATATGATGCGTGGTGAAAAGGGAGCTTTATTATCAGAGTTAGAACAATATCATACAGGTAGGAGCTTTTTTGAGATAAGAATTCCAAAGAAGGAAGTAAGAAACGCTTTGCAGCCTTTGTTTTCACCGCATATAGAAGATACCTATTCTAAATATGAGGATCCTGCAGACAGCGATTATCTTATTTTAGATGCCGAAGTCAGAGGTCATCTTTTTGTTCGGTGTAATTCATATACAAGAAAAAATGATATCATCGAAATGGAGGTTGAAGGCGGATGGGTTGATCCTTTTCCGGAATCCGGAGATGGATTACATGTTCATAGAAAATTTATTTTGGGCGTAAAGCTTTTGGGAGAATCTGATTATATGTATATGTATTATAACTCAATAGAAAATGTATCACAGGAAGAATGAAGTATTGTCATCTATGCGCGGTATAAAAGGCGCCGGTTAAAAATTAGCTGAAACTATAGTAGGAGAAGCCGGAGGTCATGAAAAGTATGATGATTGGCAAGAAGGACAAGAAGCTGTGGCTTGTGTAATTATTAACAGATATTTATCATTACAATTTCCAAATGATTGGATTGGTGTTGTATCTCAGGAGAATCAATTTGCTGGGTACATTGTTGGAAAAACAAAATATGAAAATGGATCTATAGATTCAATTACATGGGATTATGCATATTTTATATCTGGATTAATGGTAATAGATGATTTTGACAGTATAGATTATCCAAATGGATTTACTGAAGATTATTTGTACTTTGTTTCAGCCCAATCTGCAACGCGATCTAATTGGCAGGATGTAATTATTATAGGAGGAAATAAATTTTATCACAAATGAAGTGATTTCTTATTTTACCGGTAATCATATTTTTATTCGTTTATACTTTATTTTCTTCAAACGTAGTTACAAATGATAATAATAACACTATTCAGAATTCATCTGGAGCCGTTTTGACGGAAAATGATGTTATACCGGATCATATAAATATATCTTTGCCGCAAATAGACAAGGAATACCAGCAAATACTTTATGTCAAGAGAGGAGGTGTTTTAAGATATGACAGTATGGACACAGTAATGATACTTGTCGATTCGGGGAAAGTATCTAAAGATGTTCATGAAAGAGAATTATATATGGTAGTTGATATAGATGGAAAATTACTGTATTATTCCATGGGAAATATTATAGATGATCTATATGGAGAAGGTGCTTTGCATTTGGCGGATATAGACGGCGACGGATGCTGTGAGATTTTTTTTGAATCGATAGTTTCCGGAAATATGTGGAATGATACTATGATATTTAAAGTTACTGAAAACCAAATAATATTAATGAAAGACTTTGAACCGTTTTTTCAAGATGTGAAATTTATTATTTCAGATGTGGGAGACATAATCTTATGTGGATCGGATTGGAACTATAATTTGGGGGGATTTTCTGAATATATACCTGAATTATCAAACGTTACGGAGCCTTATCTTTTATATAGTTTGTCAGTTGGACAACCGTTTGGTTTAAAACCTATTGATATTGACAATGACGGCATATTTGAGATATCTTTTTCATTTGACGTCTTGTTTGATAACAATAGTTTACTTACGACATTAGATATTATCTGCAAATACGATACAACAACAAATGAATTTGTTGTTGTTAGATGTTCACATGTGCAAAGCAGCATGTAATTCTTTATACACGCTATGCATTTAGACAGGACGTATACGTATGAAGACGGAAAATACACCGACAGTCGCTTTAATTATTAATAAAGGGGATAGCTATGAAATTAATTCTGATAATTCTTGTGTTTTTTATGTCTATAAATCTGTTTTCATGCGATTCTAAATTGTATAGCGATCCATCAATTAGTACTCAGAGCTTTGATTATTCCTGTTTTGATGAAAGTATTAGTAATAGTTCTTATACTATAAAACCGTTTACGCATCAATATTTAAACAGAAGAATGATTTCCGGTTTATCTTTGGACGTGGATGTAGGAACGATGTTGGACATACCGGAAAATGGCGTATATGGACTTAAGGTCATATATAAAGAATCGGGGGTTATAGCAAATGAGAATGGATTGCATAGACCTGTATATATACTTGCCGATTATCGCTCTGATGATAAATCTATCCATGATTCATATTTAGCGGTTGAAATAAAAGAGGGAGTATTATTTTGGGATTTTGGTAATTATAGTTTGGACGAATCATTATATTTATGTGACGTAGACGGAGACGGATTAGAAGAAATTATTGTTCAGCAATTAGTTGATGAGTTTGGCGGTGCGGGGCAATATTCTTCACGAATATTCAAAGTTTTCGGCGAAGACATCTTAGAAATTTTTGATTATCGAACTTTTGATTCAGACGGTAATTATATCGGAAGTTTTGATACCGGATATTATAGTATACTAAGAGATAATTACTTAGTTGAAATATTAAATCGATATACAAATTATTCTGAGATATTAGATTTTAATACAAAAAAGGAATGGTTGGAAGGATATTATACCGAGGAAGGGAGTGTTATATCTAACAAGGATATTATTGAATGCAGCTGTTTTTTCGAATTTAAACCTACGGATGTTGATAATGATGGAGTTTTCGAAATCGAATGTTTGCAAACGGTAAGGTCTATGACTTTTAACGGTTATAGTACAATAGGAAATGTTAAAAGTATTTTAAAATATAACTCTTCAGCAAATGCATTTAAAGTAATTGAATCTTTATTTTATTGCAATTAAAATTAATTGGTTTTGATACTAATTAAAGACAAACACGGGGATATTATAATGAAAAATAGTATTAACATAGTTATTTTAATTGTTTTCATAATGATTATAATAAATTTTACAAGTTGTAGTAATGGCATGCCCACGAATGAAATTCATGTTTCTTCTGATACCCAAAGCAGTGGATCGGTCGCTACTTTTCTTTCCGAGGAATTTAACCGGATTGATTTTCAGGATGATTATGGGGTAACAGCTAATAGGATTGAATATGATGAAAGATATGTGTGGATAAAGGCTTTTCTTAATGGAGATGTAGAAACGTGCGAAAGCATAGCTTGTGTTGAAAGCGGTATGTATAATGAGCTTTCAACAATACGTTTTGGCAAATATGAGGTTGTAGAATCTGAAATTGAAAATATCTATAATCCGGGAACAATGATAAGTTGTTGGGATTTTACTTTTGAAGTGCTTGAAAGCGGATGTGAAGTATTTCCTGCGGGTGTTTATAAATATAGATTACGGCAGGGAATTGCCGCATTGGGGATATGGAATAACACAGAAGTGAAAGATTTTGGAGATGACAGCGTATATCTATGTAAACTCATAAATCTTTTATCGTCCTATTGTTATAAGTTTAATGATTCGTCTGCAATGACGTTGTATCAGAGAAATAGTTATAATTACGCTGTAATTGATATGATATATTTTTTAGAGACAGATGGATTTAAAAATTCTGACAGAGTTTTAACTGAGTATAAAATAAAGGATTCCGCTTATAAACTCTTTGGAATTGAGAACTTTGCTATACCAGAGAATGAGGTGCAGCGGGCGGAGGGAGGATGGAAAGTTGCCGGACATGGTGGCTTTATGTCATTTAATGAAATAGACCGAATTGACAATCACGATGGAAAATATGAAGTATATGTACAGTTTTATGCTGATCCGATGTATATTGTAAAATCTCATTATGTAAAATACACAGTTGTAGAAACTGATACGGAGTATAAATACAGGTTTGAAAAAGCCGAAATTGTGAATGAAGGAAATTATGAGCCACGTTTTCTTGTTTCTTGATTTATTTTTGTTTTTATAAACTTTAGTAAATTTCATTTGATAGGAGAAGCACCCATGAAAAGGAAAACTGCATACATATCAATTCTGCTTTCTTGTATAATTCTGTCCTGCACATGTGCCTGTACAACCACGGACGGATATGGAGAGAATAATGTTACCGATAATCTTAGCAGCAAAGAATCTTTTTTACTCGAAGATTTAGAGGAAAGCGGCTATGAAAAAGTTACAGTCAATGGCCTAAGTTTTGAAGATATAATAGCTGTTTATTCTGACGATTTTGACTCTGACGGAAGTAAGGAAGCTTTTATATTCACTGGCAATTACACAACGGATATATTGGTGTCTTCGTTTTCGGCTGAGCTTTGGTTTTACAACGGATCTGAATGTGAAAAAATTTCAGATGAAAAAACATATTTATTCAATGCACAGATTCAATATTTCGGTGAAACGGAGATACTTATTTTAACCGAACATTATACATCAAGTAACATAACCCGTTTCTGGGGTGTGGAAAACGGCATACCGTATGAGCTTAATATATCGGGAATGGGAGGAGACTATGAATTGGAATCACTTGGCGTATCATATTCAGAATCTGCAATTAAGAATAAACTTGTGCCTGATGTGACTTTTTCTCTGATAGATTCTCAATATGATTCTGCTGAGGCGGGCGGCATTACGTGCGGACATACATATAAAAAGTATTACTTTTTCTGGAGCAGCGTCGAGAAAGAATTTCGTGAATACGGCGGGACTGTAATCTCCGAATCACAGCTTTTGAAATGCGACGGTGCATATGATATTGTTGACCGGATAGAAAACAGCGGCGGAGTAATTGGCGATATTTATTACCGCGACTGCGGTATTATAAATATCAATTATTCTAAAGTTATGAATTCTTCTAAGGATGTGAACTACTACTGCATCACATTAAGGCTTAACGGAAATAAAATTCATTTTGTTTCGAACGGCGATGGTTCTTTTAATGATGCTATGATTAAGGACATTGCTGTATATCCGGATGATATTCCTGATTTTATGAAAAGTGAATAGAGCGAAAAATGCATAAATCTGCAAACCGCAGTGTGCTTTTTTTCACGCTCCGTTTGTGCAGATAGGCACAATGCAAAGATAAGGAATGAAGTATGACCGAATCACAAATGTAATAGTATATAATAAAACAAAAAAATAAACGGTTTGTCTGGATGCTGATGTATTCTGCTTACCGTTTATTTTATTTTTCACAGATATAACATATATATATGTTTATAGCAAATTTTAATAGCATATCTTATTATATACGGATTGTACCGTATGAAAACGTATGTGCGGACAGTAAAATTTTATATTTTTCACGTGCTGAAATTTGTTTATACTGCGGTGGTAATCACGTAGTTTTTACTACAAGAAAAAACTTGACAAAGAATAATATGTATTGTATAATTACTGATAATTAAAAAGTAAAATGGAGTCTTATAGGATTGTACATGCTTGACGGTGCACGCCTATTTTTATGCCTTTACCGGAGGATCTGCGGCAGATCTGCAGCGTAAAACGGTAAATTCAGACGTGAAACTTTTTGCGTTAAGAAAGGTGCCTTTGCTTTGCAGAGGTATGGTGGTTTTAATGTTTAATTCAGAGCAGAAACGTTCGGAGCACATTAAAAAGATTGTTACTGACTTGCGAAATTTGGTTGAAACCAGTGCTGAATACTACGGTGACAAGGTTTTGTATCAGTACAAAAGATATAAGGAAGAGTACAAGTTTACATATAATGATAACAAGGAGATGCTTTACTGCGTCGGGACGGCATTTTCCGAGCTTGGACTTATGGGGGAGACGGTTAGCGTCATCGGCGACAGCTGTCCCGAATATATGACGGTTTATATATCCGCTGTTACCGGCGGAGGAGTAATTGTTCCCCTCGACAAAGATCTTGCTGATGATGAAATCGTAAATTTTTTGAATCTCAGCGATGCGAAGGCAGTATTCTATACGGAGTCTTTCAATAACCGTCTTGCAGCGTATTCTGACCGTCTTCCCCAGATAAAGTATTTTGTTCCTATAGCAGAAAAAACGGAAACGAGTGAATGCGATAAAATCCTTCGCTACAGTAAGATGGTTGAGATCGGAAAGAAGGCGCTGCAGGAGGGAAACCGCGGATACCTTGATTTTGACTGCAGAAAAGACATGAATAAGATGAGCGCGCTCCTTTTCACATCAGGAACTACGGGTACCAGCAAGGGCGTCATGCTGACGCATGCAAATCTTATTGCAGCCACAAATGCATCATGTCAGGATACAGTTTTTACTGAGGTTAATACCTTTGTTGATGTGCTTCCGATGCATCACAGCTATGAGCTTACATGCAGTCATCTTGCCGCTTCCAATCTCGGCGCTACTACATACATTAACGACAGTCTGAAAAATACAATGCGATCTATAATGGATTTTAAGCCGGATTCGCTTATAGTGGTACCCCTGTATGTTGAAACGATCCATAAAAAAATATGGTCGGAGATAGATAAGAAGGGCATGCATTCGAAGGTTAAAGCTCTGATGACGGTGTCAAACGGACTTTTGAAAATCGGAATTGATGTCAGACGTGTGCTGTTTTCTGAGATTATTAACGGTCTCGGGGGAAATCTGCGTTATATAATCTGCGGCGGCGCTCCGCTTTCACCGCGTCTTGTATGGGATTTCAAATCCTTTGGTATTGAAATCTGTGAGGGCTACGGTATCACGGAATGTTCTCCACTTGTTGCTGTAAACAGGCATGATAAGGTTCGCTACCGCTCTGTAGGCCAGGCAGTAGAAGACTGCGAGGTGCGTATTGATAAGTCATCCGGAGAGGATACCGGAGAAATTCAGGTGCGCGGAAAAAATGTCATGCTGGGATATTACAAAGATGAAGAATCAACCAAAGAGGTGTTTACCGAAGACGGGTGGTTCCGTACCGGTGATATCGGTTATATGGACGACGACGGATATATATATATTACCGGCAGAAAAAAGAATATTATAATTTTATCTAACGGAAAAAATATATTTCCTGAGGAAATTGAGGAGCATCTTTTGTCATGCCCGTATGTTGGGGAATGTGTTGTCGTTGGCAGGAAAAAATCTGCCGGGGAGCCTGTAATTACCGCGCTGATTTATCCTGATCCCGATAACGAACAGCTTAAAAATAAGAGTGATGAGGAAATTATGAAGCTGCTGAAAGCTTCTGTAAATGATATTAACCGTACTTTGCCGGTTTACAAGCAGGTTCGCGATATAGAGCTTCGTCATGAGGAGTTTGAAAAGACTACGACGCGTAAAATAAAGCGTTTCACGGTTAAATAGAAGATATTCTTAAAACGTTGGGACATTATACATTTTTGGTTACTTATGAGCTGTGCACAGGCAATGCGATAATTTTTGTGGAATATTTGGGCCGTCTTTTGGCGGTATGGGGGAATTATTATGTTTGATAAAATAAAAGCTATTCTTGCGGACGAACTTCAGATTAACGGAGATATTACCGAGCAGTCAGAGCTTGCTGAACTTGGAATTAATTCTCTTGAGCTTGCTGATCTTGTAATGAGATGTGAAAATGATTTTGGAATCGAGATAAAGGATGAGGATATCCGAACGTTTATCACAGTTGGAGATCTTGTAGATTACGTTGACGGATTGACTTCAAACGGCTGAAGTCTCTCTGTACACTGATTTTTAAGATGAGATTTCATGCGACATGAAAATTCTTTTTATAGTACTGTCATTTTTCGCAGCTGTATTATTGATTGCTTTGTCAGTCAGACTTGTTTTCTGTATACGCAGATGCAGAAAAACAAAAATGCTTCTTTCCGGCGACAGAGGCAGGGACGGTTTTTTATACGCACTGTATTCGTTGGCGCTTGGAGGAAAATGCTATGTTTTGAAGGACATATATGTTCGCTGCGAAAATAATCGGGATGCCGTAATTCTGTGTGTTCCTTTGTTGCTTATAGGAAGCGGCGGAATACTTATTGCAGAAGAAAAACATATGTGCGGATTTATTGAAGACCCAATGCGCGGAGACTGGCGCCAGTTTCACGGAAACAGGATTGTTCAGTTTAATAATCCGCTCGAAGTGAATTCAAAGCGCATAAAAGCTTTGGAAAGACTGATAAAAAGCCGTGGCTTTAAAGTTCCAATGAAAGGGATTGTTGTATTTACTCAAAATAATGTAAGGCTGAAAAATCGTTTGAGCCAGATTTATTCGGCCGAATCTTCAATTAAATGTATACGCAGCTTTATGGATAATAAGTACCTGACTGCCGGGGAGATGAAATCTCTTTGTTCTTTTATTCGCAGGCAGTCACTGAAAATTTCGAATGGAAATAATACAGAAATTGTTTAAAAGCTATTGCAATCTGCAATAATATGTGATATAATAAAATGTATTTTGGCGTGTCTGTGCAGACGCGTTATTTATATCAATTGAATTGAATGTGAGGTGTGAGGACGTGAAGAAAGGTATCCATCCGGAGTATAAGGACGCGGTTATCAAATGCGCTTGCGGTGCTGAAGTTAAAACAAAAAGTACTGCTGGAGACATGCATGTTGATATATGTTCTAAATGCCATCCGTTTTTTACGGGTAAGCAGAAATTCGTCGATGCCGGCGGTCGTCTCGACAAATTCAAGAAGCGTCTTGAAGCAGCCGGTAAATAAAGGAAACAGGCATGTAATAAGGGCAGCTGCCTGATTTATGCGGAATTCATTTCTCACCATAAAATAAAGTCAGACTGCAAATGTACTAACAAACAGACGAGCGGATTTCGTACAGCATGTGATTGTGCGTTTCCGCTCTTTGTTTTATATAAGACAGAAAGGCAGGGAGAAAAGGATGTACGGAAATGATGTTAAAGATATTTTTGAAAAGCCGGAGGGGGAGAACATATATGCCGTGCTGGTTGGTATTGACGACGGAAGCGGTGATACCGAATCTTTGCTTGATGAGCTTGAGCGGCTGCTGGAAACCTCCGGCGGTGTTGTTTATGCAAGATTAGTACAGCCGCGTGAAAAACCGGATCCGCGTACTTATATCGGAAGCGGAAAGGTCGGAGAGCTGAAAGAACTTTGCGCTGCCGGAGAGGTATCTCTTGTAGTTTTTGATTCCGAACTCTCGCCTGCTCAGATTAAAAACCTTGAAGATGATCTTGGAGGCGATGTAACGGTAATTGACCGGAGCATGCTGATTCTTGATATTTTCGCGCTTCATGCATTGACAGACGAAGGAAAACTGCAGGTAGAGCTGGCTCAGCTGCAGTATTCTGCTCCGAGACTGAGCGGAAAAGGCGTCTCGCTTTCAAGGCAGGGAGGCGGGAATATTGCTATGCGAGGGCCGGGGGAGACTAAGCTTGAAACCGACAAGCGCAGAATACGCCGGCGCATTTCATCTCTTCAGGCACAGCTTTCCGAACTTGAAAATGAGCGGAATATCCGCCGGGGACAGCGGAAAAGATCCGGTATTTTTACTATTGCAATAGCAGGTTATACAAATGCCGGAAAATCCACTTTACTGAATTATCTAACAGACGCCGGAATTCTTGCGGAGGACAAGCTGTTTGCGACGTTAGATCCAACAACGAGAAAGTATGAGCTTCCGGACGGCACAAATATCCTTCTTACAGATACGGTCGGCTTTATCCGGCGTCTGCCTCATCATCTGATAAAAGCCTTTTATTCGACGCTTGAGGAAATTACTATTGCGGATGCGGTCCTTGCCGTTGCTGATATTTCCGATTCCGAATGTCCGGAGCAGCTCAGCGTAACAAAAAAGATGCTCTCTGACCTTGGTGCTGACAAGAAGCCTGTAATTTATGTATTTAATAAAGCGGATGTAATCGGAGACAGTCTGCTCCTGTCGGGATGCGGAATCAATTCTGATGATGCCGTATATATATCTGCACGTACCGGAGCGGGGATAGATAAGCTTATTCAGCGTATATCTGAAATTGTCTTATCGGGAAGAACAAGAGAAACATTTTTTATACCAAATACGGAGCTTGGAGTGCTGTCTGCCCTTTACAGCTGCGCATCGGTCGAGGCGGTTGATTACGGAACTGACGGTGCCGCTGTTACCGCGGTGGTTGATGCCAAGACAAAAGGACAGTACGCTGAATATCTCATAAATAACTGAGTGAGGATTCCGCTTATGTCAGTAAAAAAAAGAAATGTCGCTTTTGGTGAGTTCGAGGACAATCCTATATCAAAGGAATATATCACTCTGGGAAGAAGGGGAAAAGCCGAATATTCGGAACGAAAATCGGTTTTTATTGCTTATGCAGCTCCTGTTAAAACGTCATCAGAAGCGTGTGATTTTGTAAAAAAAATAAAGGCGGAGTACAGCGCTGCAAGACATACGGCTTATGCATATTTGATTTCATCGGAAAATGCCACGCGTTATTCGGATGACGGAGAGCCTCAGGGGACAGCCGGGATTCCGATACTCGGAGTAATTCAAAAAGGCGGTTTTACAGACGCCGTTGTCACGGTTACAAGGTATTTTGGAGGAATTCTGCTCGGCGCTCCCGGACTTTTGAGAGCATATACTACAGCTGCATCTGAGGCGGTAAAACAGGCCGGAATTGTCAGATATGCAAGCTTTACTGAGTTTTATGTAAGCTGCAGTTATTCTGATTATCAGAAGATAGCAAGCGAGCTTCCCCGTCTCGGAATACGGGAGGACAATACTGTTTTTGAAGATTCTGTCCGTCTTTCTCTTGCCGTCAGGACGGACGGTTATGAGGCTGCGAAAGATAAAATAAACGATATAACTTCCGGGAGGGCTGAAATTGAGAAAGCCGGGACACGCTTTGACTGTTAGGCGTTACCGGTTTAATCATTCGGCTTTTTGCGAAATATGTGTTTTGCGGTCGCAGACGGCAGATAATCATGTTTTCGAAAGTAAATATAAAGTAAATTTAAAATATTTTGCGTTATTGTCAGAAAATAAAAAAGTATATTTGAAAAAAATGCGTATATTATATTATACAGTAAATTTTTATTTTTTTAATGCAATGCTGTATAACTTAGGCAAGATGTCCCGCCATTAAGGCGGCAGCCTTAATGGCGGTCGCCTCTTAAGGCGGTGGTTTGCCGAAATGAGGATCATACATGAATTATGTTTCACTTTTATACGAAAAGGAAAGAAATTCGCTTTCATCATGTGCGTGTCTCTCTGAGAATTCAGGCGGAAGATGTTACGGAATAAGCGAATGCAATCTGCGCGGTGCCTTTCAGAGGGACCGGGACAGAATTATACATTCGAAGGCATTCCGGAGGCTGATGGGGAAAACTCAGGTGTTTTTGGCTCCGGAGCCCGATCATTACCGTACCAGACTTACCCATACTATGGAGGTCACTCAGATTGCGAGGACAATTGCAAGGGCTCTCAGACTCAACGAGGATTTGTGTGAAGCTATTGGTCTTGGGCACGATTTGGGGCACACACCGTTCGGTCATGCCGGAGAGCGTGTACTTCAAAGCTGTTTTGACAGTAATTTTACTCATTACAGGCAGAGCATTCGTGTTGTCGAGGTGCTCGAACCGCTGAACTTGACAGAGGCGGTAAAGGACGGTATTCTGAATCATACCTGCGGAGTGGCTAATACGCTCGAAGGCCGGATTGTAAGGATTGCAGACCGTATCGCCTACATAAATCACGACATTGATGACGCCTGCAGGGCGGGTATTCTTGACATATCGGACATTCCGTTAAGCCTGCGTGAAATTCTGGGTGAAACACACGGCAAACGTATTGACAGGATGGTTCGCTCTGTGATTACTGCAAGTGAGGAAGTTATTATAAATGCGGAGAAAAACGGCGGAGACGGTGCGATACTTCTGGAGCCGGAAATTGCGGCTGCGATGGAAGAGCTTCATAGCTTTCTCTTTGAGCATGTGTATTCTAATTCGGCTGCCAAGGAGGAAGAGGGACGTGCTGCAGCAATGCTTGAACAGCTTTATAATTACTTTGTAAGCAAGCCTGAAGAGCTTCCGTCTGATATGCTGCTGATAGCGGAAAAGGAATCGGTCGGGAGGGCAGTCTGCGACTATATCTCCGGAATGACAGACCGTTACGCGATTTATACTTTCCGCGAGCTTTTTATTCCCGAGGCATGGAATTTTGATAAGGAAGCGCATTAGCTCTGTGCAAAATTGGATTAAATCGGATTTTAAATAAAAAATGATTGTACTTCAAAAATACAGAAAGCGGTGATGATCTTTGTACGACAGTGCGGTCGTTGAGGAAATTAAATATCGTAATGACCTGCAGGATGTCGTTTCGGCATATGTAACTCTGAAGCGTGCCGGTTCAGGGCTTGTCGGACTTTGTCCGTTTCACAGCGAAAAGACTCCTTCCTTTCATGTTGTTCCTGAAAAAGGTTTTTTTCATTGCTTTGGCTGCGGGGCAGGAGGCGATGTTATAAGCTTTATCATGAGAATGGAAAATTTAGAGTATCCTGCCGCTATCGAGTTTCTTGCCGACCGTGCCGGAATCAGGCTTCCGGAGAATGGAACGGTCACGAAAAACGGAGTAAACCGCATTAGAATAAAAGAAATGAACCGTGAAGCCGCGAAGTTTTTTCATGAACAGCTTCTGCGCAGCCCTGGTGCAATGGCATATCTTACGGAACGTGGTCTCAGCAGCGCCGCAGTCAAAAGATTCGGACTCGGATTTTCCCCTGATGAGCCATGTGCGCTTTACAGCTATATGCGGAATCGCGGCTACAATGATAATGAGCTGGTTGCAGGATTTTTGTGCGGCATCAGCAAAAGATCGGGAAAACCGTATGATTATTTTCGTGGGCGTATAATTTTTCCGGTCATCGATACAGCCGGCGCAGTGGTTGCCTTCGGAGGGCGCGTTATGGACGGTTCGCTTCCGAAATATTTGAATACTTCGGATACGCCGGCGTTTCAGAAAAGAAAAAATTTATTTGCGCTTAATTTTGCAAAAAACCACTGCACAGAAGGTTTTATTCTGTGCGAGGGTTATATGGATGTAATAGCCCTGCATGAAGCCGGTTTTGGTCAGGCGGTTGCTACTCTCGGTACTGCTATAACGCCTGAGCAGGCAAGAA
>CABPZV010000027.1 GCA_902462015.1 uncultured Eubacteriales bacterium
CAGCAGTTTGCAGCTGATGTAAACAACGGAAATACATATGAAGGCAGAACGGTTGTCCTTACTGCAGACATCGCTCTCGGCGGCGACAGCTCTCCGTGGACGCCTATAGGAAATGAAAGCAGCCATTTTAAAGGAACCTTCAACGGAGAAAATCATGTTGTCAGCGGTCTCTTCATCTCTGATACTTCGGGAAAAAATCTCGGATTTTTCGGATATGTAGACGGCGGAACTGTCGAAAACTTAACTGTAAAGGGCAGTGTTGCCGGAGCCGGCAGTGTAGCAGGCGTCGTAGGTTATCTTAACGCAGGAAATATAAAAAACTGCGGTAACAATGCCGAAGTTACAGGTTCAAGCGCCGTCGGAGGCGTTGTCGGCTATGTCGGAGGTGCATCGTCTGTCAGCGGATGCTATAACTCCGGATCAGTTACAGGCAATACAGGATATATCGGCGGCGTTACAGGACAGCATTGGAGAGCAGGTACGGTTGAAAACTGCTATAATACAGGCACTGTAACCGGACCTGCAACAGTCGGCGGTGTCACTGGCGGCCACAAAGCAGCTTCCCCGGTGCTCACCGGCTGCTATAATGCCGGAATGGTAATAGACTCGGCCGGCAATGCAAACAATATCGGCGCGGTAGTAGGGGCAAGCAGGGGTACAAACAGCGGCTGTTTTTATCTGAAAGGTACCGGAACTGACAGCAAAGACGGTATAACCGAGACGGAAGCCCTCGATGCGGCAGCTCTCGGCCCCGGATTTAAAACTGACGATGATAACCTCAATGGCGGATATCCGGTCCTTGCATGGCAGACGAAGGTACCGGATGTGATAATCGGAAGCTATGAGGAGCTAAAGGCCTTTGCCGACAGTGTAAACAGCGGAGATACATACGAGAGCAAGCTTATACGTCTGGACGTAAACGTATATCTCGGCGGAAACAGCAATCCGTGGACGCCAATCGGAACGTCCGCGGCACCTTTCAAGGGAACCTTTGACGGTAATTATCATATAATAAGCGGGCTATATATCGACGGGGGATCGTCAGTCGGTTTCTTCGGAAATGTGAACGGCGGTACGGTCAGAAATCTTGTAGTTAAAGGAAGTGTAAAAGGCTCCGGTGACGCCGCCGGAATAGCCGGCAAGCTCACTGCGGGAAAAATTACAAACTGCGGAAGCGAGGCTGACGTGTCAGGCAGCACCAATGTCGGCGGTATAGCAGGGTCGGTTAACGGCGACTGTGTTATAAGCGGATGCTATAATTCGGGAAATGTTACCGGAACTACAGGATATATCGGCGGCGTTACAGGACAGCATTGGAGAGCAGGTACAGTCGAAAACTGCTATAACACCGGCACTGTAACCGGACCTGCAACAGTTGGCGGCGTCACCGGCGGCCACAAAGCGGCCTCCCCTGTGCTCACAAGCTGCTTTAATGCCGGCATGGTAATCGATTCGGCCGGCAATGCAAACAATATCGGCGCGGTGGTCGGTGCAAGCAGGGGAACAAACAGCGACTGCTATTACATCAAAGGAACCGGAACGGACAGTAAAAGCGGCATAAGTGAAACCGAAAGTCTTTCCGCCGCTTCTCTGGGTTCTGCATTTGCCGACGGACAAGGTTATCCCGTACTGCTTTGGGAAAGCTCTGTCTGCACAGACAAGCCTGTCCGTCCTGCATTTACAGAGAGTACAGAACTTTCTGCACAGCTCGCCGGATATATCAAGGCGGCTGTAAACAGCACAAAAAAACATTCGGATATCAGCGGAACGCTTCTCGGAAACGAAGGCTATATGTCAGGGGCAAGCTCTACCGGAACCGACTGGATGGCGCTTGCGATGGGGCGCTTCGGATATTATGATTCCGGTGAATACTATTATCTGATCGACGACGGAACAGGATATGAAGATTATCTTGCCGCAATGAAATCCTATATTGAAAAGACTTATTCTGACAACGGCGGAATTCTCCACAGCGCAAAGGCAACCGAATGGCACCGGGCTGTTGTTACAATCGCAGCTCTCGGTGGCAATTCTGTAAGCTTCGGTACATATAACGGTCGCCCGATCAATCTTATTGCAGACGGCAGTTATAATAACACTCTTAAAGCAGGTCCCGGAACGCAGGGTATAAACGGCTGGATCTGGGGACTTATCGCTATGGATACGGGCATGTATGAAGTACCTTCAGATGCAAAATATACCCGCGAAACCTTTATTACCGAAATTCTTAAAATGCAGCTTACCGACGGTGTAAACGGAAATGAATACGGCGGATGGGTACTCGGAGGCTACGGAAGCAGCTCCGACGTCGATATCACCGCAATGGCAATCCAGGCTCTTGCTCCTTATTACAATGATGATACAGTTTATACATACACAAACGAAAACAGCAAGCTTGAGGTCTCCAAAACCGTCCGTCAGTGCATAGACGAAGCTCTCGACCGTCTCGGCTCCATGATGAATAAAAACGGCGGCTTCACCTCATGGAATACCGATAATGTCGAAAGCATTTCTCAGGTCGTCGTGGTGCTCTGTTCGCTCGGAATTAATCCGGCCGAAGACGAACGTTTTGTAACGTCAGACGGCAAAACTCTTTTAGACGGTATTCTGAGCTTCCGTCTCTCCGACGGCGGATTCTGCCATGTTTTAAATTCGGGATGGAACTCAATGGCAAACGATCAGGCGACCTACGCTCTTGTTTCATACTGGAGACTTGAAAACGGAATGCGTTCGCTTTACGATATGCGCGGAGACTGGACTGCGGAAGAAAAAGATGCTGTCAGCGCGGCAATCTCCGCAATTAATTCCATATCCGATCCTTCTGCGCCGGATTACAAGGAACAGCTCAAAGAAGCCCTCTCTGTATTCCGCACAGTTCCTGAAGACGAGTGCCGTTACGTGAACAATTATTCATCGCTTGCCTCCGCTCTTGAGCTTGTGGGCGGTGAATCGGAGCTTGACAAAGATACTCCTTATATTACCTCCATTTCAGTGACAAAGAATCCGGACAAGCTCAGATACTACGAGGGTGACGCATTTGATCCTGCCGGCATGATTGTTACGGCCGTTTACAGCGACGGCAGCTCAAAAGAGATCACCGAATATAAACTTTCCGTAAAAAGTCAGCTTGAGCTCAGTACAAGCACGGTTTACATCTACTATGGCATACTTAAGACTTCCGTATCTATCGAAGTACGGGAAAAAATGCCCTGGGGCGGAGAAGGTACGGCGGAAGATCCATACCTCATTAAAACGGCAGACGATCTTGTTGATCTTAGAAGCTATGTGTACTCAAAGAACATGAATACCTACGGTGTCTACTTTAAAATGACGCAGGACATCAACATGAAAAATATCGGCGACTGGAGAGGAATTGCCGATAATGTAACCGAAGGCTTCCGAGGCTGTTTTGACGGAGGCGGCTATTCAATATGGAATATAAACAGCTCAACCTATAACGCCTGCGGCCTGTTCGGCAAACTCGGCGACGGGGCGGTTATCGAAAATCTGACTATTGCAAGCGGAAAGCTCGGCGGAAGCTATAATACAAGTATTGGAGCATTTGCAGGAGAAGCTGTCTCAGGAGCGTCCGTAACTATAAGAAACTGCCATAACTATGCTTCTGTCTCAGGTACCTTTGGAATCGGCGGCATATTGGGTTCTGTTGAAGACGGAGCAACCGCAGTTATTGAAAGGTGTTCCAACCACGGAACCGTAAATGCATCCTATACAGGTGGAGGCATCATCGGACAGTCCGGACCAAACCGCTGGAAAGACAACGGGGCAAATACTGTCATAACGGACTGCTACAATACCGGAGAAATCGGAGGCAGCGGAATCTGGGGAATTGGCGGTATTGCCGGAAGCTTCAGACTTGGAGGAACCGGCATAAATAACCTGATTAAAAATTGCTACAACGCGGGTACAGTAGGCGGAGACGCAGCGGCCGGAGCTATTTTCGGAAGCGCGGCAGAAACCGGCGTAACTCTTGATAACGTATATTATCTGAATACATCAAACACCAAAGTGTACGGCACATTTACCGATGACGGCTCCGACACTGAAGGTACAGTCATCGGTGAAGCAATCGGCAAAGCCGGCGAGGAAATGAAAGATAATACTTTCGTGTCATCACTTGGCTCCTCCTTTGCCAAAGACAGCGAAATCATCAACGGCGGTTATCCTATTCTCACCGGCCAAAAGGCAATCGGCGGTGAAGCACCGGTACACGCCGGCACTGAAATCGGCTCTGCGGAAGAGCTTGCAGCCTTCGCCGAACGGGTAAATGCAGGCGAAAGTTTTACAAACAAAACAGTTCTGCTCACAGCGCACATAGATCTCAGCGATTATCCCGACTGGACGCCGATCGGCAAATTAAGTTCCCGCCAGTTTGACGGTATCTTTGACGGCCAGGGATATGTTATCGACAATCTTTATTCCACATCCGGCGGTTTGTTCGGATATGTAGGGACTAATGCAGTAATCAGAAATACAGGAGTGGCCAGCGGTGAAATCGAGGCCGCTAACACCTCATTTACAGGCGGTATCGCCAAATGGAGCAACGGCGCTGACTTCATTAACTGCTGGAACGGAGCCGATATTTATTGCGGAGGTTACAGCGGAGGTATCGTAGGCACTGTACGCGACGGCGGCGAAAGCTTCATTGAGGGCTGCTATAATTCGGGCAGTATCTATTCTTCTGACAGTTCAGTCGGCGGGATAGTCGGACACTTAGACGTATCCAGAAACGGCACTTCTGTAAACGTTACAATTTCAGATTGCTACAACTCCGGTACTGTTACGGCTAAGGACAATGCGGCAGGCATCGCCGGCAGAGTTCAGGACGGACATACGATCAGCAATTGCTACAACTCCGGTGCAGTTACTGTATACGGAGACAATATTTTTGACGGAGCAGGCGCAATCGCAAGTCTCGTAACAAGCAGAAATGAGATCATAGACTGCTATTACAATTCCGATATTACCGACTGCGGAGTTTCAAACGGAACAGATACCACTGCCGGTAAAACCTCAGAAGAAATGAAATCGGATGACTTCTCCGCCCTTCTCGGAGACGGATTCAAAAAAGACAGGTACGCACTTGTAAACAGCGGATATCCTCTCGTTTACTGGCAGAATACAGAAGACGCGGACGCTGTCGACAGTGTAACGGAAAAGATAGCGGCTATCGGCACTGTGACACCTGACAGCTCCGATGCGATAAATGAAGCAAGAAACGCATACGATAACCTCGACGACGAGTTAAGGGTTTATGTTTCCAATTTTGACGTGTTGGAAAAAGCCGAAAATGAGCTTGCGGCAATACAAACCTTAGAGCAGGCCAAGAAAACTGCAATAAGTCAGCTTGAAGCATACAAAGATATCTCAAATTACAGAAGCGAGCAGCAGGACGAACTGCAGAGTATTATTTCAGCAGGAAAGAACGCTATAAATGCTGCGCCGGATACGGATACAGTTAATTCAGCACTTAAAGACGCAAAATCAAAGCTCGACGCTGTAAAGACAGATAAGCAGCTGTGTGATGAAGAAACAGCAAAAACAGTGTCAGACAAAATTGACAGCATCGGAACGGTTACGCTTGACAGTGAAGAAGTAATCAGAAACGCCCGCTCGGCATATGAAGCACTTTCGGACGAAGCAAAAGAGCTTGTTGCAAATTATGCTGAACTGGAAAAGGCGGAATCGATTCTTTCCCAGCTAAAAAATGAAGCCGACGATAACAAGCCGTCGGATGATCCCGATGACAACAAAAAACCTGATGATAACCCTATCCCCGATGACAGCAATGGCTCCGGTGATAACAATGACTCTGCTGACAAAGATCCTTCCGGTAATAAGGATACGCCGGCAGATAATGGCGTATCGTCAGACATCAATAGTACTTCTGATAACAAAGATACATCCGCTTCTAATATCGATAAGCCAGTCTCTCCTCAGACCGGCGATAGCTGTTATATTTTATGGTATGCACTGCTGACAACGATAAGTCTGTCTGCCACTCTTATTTTCATTTCAAAGTTAAGACGAAAAGCATAAGAGCAGGACAGGGAATGCGGCCTTGCCGCCGCATTCCCTGTTTTGGTCTGAAAAGTATATGCACGAAAGGTATAGGCATGAATAATAAAATAAACCGATGGGCGTCGTCAATACTTTGTATTATTTTTGTACTGATGTCTTTCATCACAGCAGAGCTGCCGTCAGAGGCGGCCTCCGGTCCTTCCGTCACTACGACGCTTGCAGACAATACCTTACAGCGCGGAAGCAAAAAAACATTTGATGTATGGGCAAGAAATGCATCCGGAGATAAAATAAAGGCAACCGTTAAGCTAAACGGCCAAAAGCTTGATCCTACATGGGACGATAATGAAAAGACAAGCTATACGCTTTTTTTTACTCAGGAAGGGGAAAATGTTGTAACCGTATCAGCATCCTCGGACGGAGGAAAAAAGAAAGAACTGACATATCATATCACCTATCAGAGAGCAGCTGAAGGCGAGGCCATTGGTACGGCAACCTGGAGCGTTGAAGCTTTTACTATCGGCTGCGGATATCTTATATATCCCATAGATATGCCGATATATGAAGGGGAAACATCTGCGGAACAATTGATTCGCCTGCTGCATTCAAACGGCTTTACAGGCTATTACGGAGGGAGCGTTAAATCCTCCTTTTATCTTGCATACATTGCAGACGGAACGTCGTCGGCAGAAAAATACAACGGCTATCAGAAAAGCGGTGCTCCGTCAAATCCCCAAAGTCTTAACCTAAGCCCTTGTATTCCTTCACTTCTTGTGCCGTATCTGGAAGATACAATGTCTTTTTACGATCCAAATGATTACATAAATAACTGGAGCGGATATCTCGGCGAATTTGCTTTTACAAACGGTTCAGGATGGATGTATTCGGTCAATAACATTTTTCCAAATGTGGGGTTTGCTGACAGCTACCTGTCCGACGGCGATACTGTCCGCGTACAGTTCACACTTGGATACGGCGCAGACATCGGAGGTTTCGGCGCTGTCGGAACCGATATTCCGAATGTAGACAATCAGCCGTCATCCGGATACTTTTACACTGCAAACAAGGACAGGCTGACCAAAGCAATCGCCCGAGCACGAGCCTCGGGTCTGCTTACAAGATCAAATGTATCAGATGCATATGACTCCGCCTTAAATGTAATGGCAGCGCTTAACGCCTCGCAGAGTTCGGTGGACTATGCAGTAAATGCACTGAATTATGCGGTAGAAAACCCGGCAGATACGGCCGCTCCGCCGAATACAGGCGCCAGAAACGATTCGCCGGCGCAGTCCACGGACAGAACTGGAGAGTCTCAGATACAGGAAAATCCGTCTGTGCCCGTATCAGGCGGAAATAAAAATTCTTCGGATAATAATGCAAATTTTTATTCTGCAGCTAAATCAAATGAATACGCTCCGGGCGGAAGCAAACCTTATTCAGGCACCGCCGCTGACAGCGCTGATCCAAATTCCAGCAATAACGGCACAGTCAATCACGGGGCTGTAACAGACGACCCTTCAAATAAAAATAGCTCTGCATTGTTCGGCACAGAAAATTTAAATGACAAAAATGCCGAATCAGATTTTTCAGGCGAAAATCATGAAAATTCGGACACTGGTTACATAACATCTGACGAAACATCAAAAAATAGCGAAGCAAATGAGATTTCTTCCGGCAGCAAAAAGGACGGGAGCGGCGGCAGGTCGTCCGAAAGCAATTCAACGCACAAAAAATCACCTGTAAATACTGCCGCTGCGACAATTGCAGCTGTGCTTTTTACCGTATCGGCCGCGGGCGCGGTTGTCGCTGTCATTTATTATAAAAGGAAAAGAATTTCCGTAAAAGCCATACCGATTGAAGAAACAAATGCAGCGGGGAATGAAAAGTCTGAATGAAAAGCTTTGTGTCTTGACGGTGAGAAAATTCGGCAGGACATAAAGTAAATGTGAAAGGCACGGTTATAAGAATGAATAAAAAAATCGCAAGCTTTTTGTTGTGTCTTATACTTCTCTTCCCTCTCCTATCCGAAATCAAAGCCTTTGCCGAGGAAGAGCCGTATTACAGCAAAAACTCTAACGATGAAATTCTGTCAATTGCAAACGGTATTATTGCATGGAAAAAATCGGATAACGGCTCATCAGAAAACGGATATCTCATAAACGAAAAATTTCTTGAGCTTGCAGGAACAACACCCGGAGACTGGTATCCGATTGGGCTTGGCAGACTTGGAATTGCCGATAATTACGAAGGATATCTCGCGGTTATCAAAGATCAAATCGAAGAACGTTACAGAACTCCGGGCAAATTAAGCGCCGCAAAGGCAACCGAGTGGCACCGTATATCTCTCGCCGTTCTCGCTATGGGCGGAGATCCGACCAATATCGGAACGGATGAAAATGGACTGCCAATCAATCTGATTGCGGACGGTACATATGACAGAGGCAAGACAACACCTCTCGGCAGACAGGGCATAAACGGATGGATATGGGGGTTGATTACTCTTGACAGTATGCGTTATAATATTCCTGACGGCGCTTATTATACCCGCGACGACATTATCATAGAAATTCTCCGTCAGCAATTATCAGACGGCGGATTTGCGCTCAGCGGTAAAGCCTCAGACCCCGATATTACAGCAATGGCAATTCAGGCTCTTGCTCCATATTACAACAGTGAAAAAACTTATAACTATAGACAGAAAGCCATTGACGGAGAAACCGCCAAGACAGTCCGTCAGGTTATCGATGAAGCTCTCCTTTGCCTGTCGGAGCTTCAGCTTGATACAGGGGACTTTGCAAGCTGGGGAACCGAGAACGTGGAAAGCACCGATCAGGTTACCGTGGCACTGTGCTGTCTCGGTATTGATCCGCTTACTGACGAGCGTTTTATCAAAAACGGAAATACGCTTCTCGACGGTATTCTTCGGTATCGAATGGACGACGGCGGCTTCATTCACTCATTCACTTATGACCCAGACAATCCCACCTCGCTTCCTGATCAGTCGAATACAATGGCAAGCGAACAGACACTTTATACAATGGCGGCAATCTGGCGGTTGTCAGAAGATATGCGAAGCCTTTATGATTTTCGAGACGAACAAAGCATCGCGCTGCGTCAGCGTATTTCCGATTTGGAGGTACAGATATCTGCATCCTGTCCGTCTGCGGACAAGGCTAAGCTCGAAGAGCTGCTCACGGCATTTTATTCCATTCCAGAGGATGAGAGGTGCTATGTTTCAAATTACCGATTACTGTCCGACGCCGCGAAGACAGCCGGAATTGATATAGACAAAATTTCCGGTGCCACTCCCGTCACAGAAAGTCCAAAGGACGAAGCCGGCGAAACCGTTCTGCTTTATTTTTCAGAATCCGACCGGGCAGCGGTTGAAGCCCTTCCGGAAAAGCTCACGACAGAACAGTATGTGCCGGTAACTACGCTTCTTGACAAATTGAATAAATGTGAGGATTTCGACGGCAAAAAAGAACTCTTTGAAATACTGACGAGGGCAAAAAATGATATTGCGTCAATACAAGCAGAAATTGACAGCATCAATATCGAAATCAAAGAAAAACTCTATCCGTTTGAGGAAATATCGCTCAGAGATAAAAAAACCGTAGACAGTATCGTCGCACGCTATAATAAGCTCGGAGAATACGACAAAGCTAAAATTGAACGGTGGGAAGATGTCATTAAGACAAAAACACAGCTCGACAATCTTCTGCGCGGAATTATTATCGGAGCAGTTCTGTGCACTATCGCAGCTTTAGCCGCGTTTTTTCTCATTCGCAGAATCCGCAAAAAACGCAGACAAAAAGAAAAAGAAATGGAAGAGCTTGCATTAATGTATGCAGACGAAGATGAGTAATTGAAAAAGCAGTTTGTTAAGAAAGCAGTACGGCTGCATAGATAAGAAAGAACAAAGGAGGAGCCAGATTGAAAAAAGATATTCTTGCAATATCCGTCATCATTTTTTTGATTGCTGTTGTAATAAACGGAACCAACATTCAATCGACAGACGAATACTATCTGACTCATATCGACGACATTACCCCGGACAGCAAAACTGTTACAATCAGCATCCGCTGCGACACAATACTCGATAATTACGACGACCTCGACCCTGCTCTCCGGTCGGAGGAATTTATCCCTCCGGACGGCGTCATTTTACCGCCGACAGAATATGTACTGCGTCCCGGTGATACGGTATTTGACATTCTCGACCGCGCAGTACGGAATAACAAGATACAGATGGAATATCAGGGAGCGGATCAGAACAGCTATGGCAGTGTATATATTCAGGGAATTCATTATCTCTATGAGTTTTCCTGCGGTCATCTGTCCGGATGGATGTACCGTGTCGACGGTGAATTTCCAAATTACGGCTGCTCCAAATATGAACTAAAGGACGGGCAGATCATCGAGTGGATCTATACATGCGATCTTGGAAAAGATATAGGCTGTTTATGGATAGAATGACTGCCACTTCAGCTATTCTGAAACCGCCAAAAAACTTTGAGTATGTACGAAAGGAGCGGTAATATTAATGAAAGCATTCGGAAATTATCATCCTGCGACACTGATGATTTATTTTCTATCTGTACTTCTTGTGACAATGTTTGTATCAAATCCGGTGCTGCAGATACTTGCCATGCTCGGAGGTATTCTGTTTTGTCTCATGCTTCAAAAGAAGAGTGAAATAGGAGGAAATATAGGTTTCTATGTACCTATGTTTCTTTTGGTTGCCGCAACAAATCCACTGTTTTCCCATAACGGCGTAACTCCACTGTTCTTTCTGAACGGAAATCCGGTAACACTCGAAGCCTTAATTTACGGCATCGCTATTGCCGTAATGGTTACAGGCGTGATGATGTGGTGTAAATGCTACAGTCAAATAATGACAAGCGATAAATTCCTATATCTGTTCGGCAGGGTAATCCCGAAGCTCTCGCTTATCCTTTCAATGGCGCTAAGGTTTATACCAATGTTCAAACGACAAATGCATAAAGTAAACCGTGCGCAAAAAGCTATGGGCTTGTATTCCTCTAAAAGCTTCACAGATAAAATCAGAAGCGCAATGCGGGTTTTTATGGCGATGATATCATGGGCGCTTGAAAATTCAATGGAAACCTCCGCGTCAATGAAAGCAAGAGGATACGGCATGAAAGGAAGAACAAATTTTTCCCTTTTCCGCTTTTATACCGGTGACGGCATCCTTCTGGCAGTATGCATAATACTTCTCGGAATTACAATATCCGGTACGGCAGCCGGCGAAACTGTGTTTTACTATTATCCGAGGATCAGCGAGCTGAATCTGTCTCCCTGTGCCGCGGCTGTTTACACCTCATTCGGAATACTGTCTTTCCTGCCGTTTATCATCGAAGTCAAGGAGTCTCTTGTATGGAAATACTACATATCGAAAATTTAAGCTTCAAATACCCCAAAACCGAAAATAATGCTGTGGACAGCGTCAGCCTGAACGTCGGCAGCGGCGATTTTATCGTAATCTGCGGAGAATCCGGCTGCGGCAAGACAACTCTTCTGAAACTCCTAAAAAAAGAGCTCTCCCCTGCTGGAGAAAAGAGCGGATACATTTTCTACAAAGGAATCGAACAGGAAAAGCTTGATGATAAAACAAGCTCTTCCGAAATAGGATATGTGCTTCAAAATCCGGACAATCAAATTGTGACCGACAAGGTGTGGCACGAGCTTGCCTTCGGTCTTGAAAACATGGGCGTATCAACAGAAGTAATTCGCCGCAGAGTCGGTGAAATGGCAAGCTATTTTGGAATTTCTGAATGGTTCCGCAAAAAGACCGACGAATTATCAGGAGGACAAAAGCAGCTTCTCAATCTTGCGTCGGTCATGGTAATGCAGCCGAAAATTCTCATTCTTGATGAACCGACAAGTCAGCTTGACCCGATCGCTGCATCCGACTTTATCGCCACGCTGCAAAAGCTCAACCGGGAATTCGGACTTACAATTCTCCTTGCAGAACACCGGTTAGAAGATGTTTTCCCGATAGCTGATAAAGTCTTGCTTATGGATAAAGGTAAAGCTCTCCTCTATGATTCACCGAAAAATATCGGCAAAAGACTGAGCAAAATTCAATATGATCATCCGATGCTTCTCGGACTTCCAAGCGCGGTACGAATATTTGAGGCTCTAAATATTGTAGATGAATGCCCTCTGACTGTAAAAGAAGGAAAGGACTTTCTGGAGCGGCATTTCGATGCGCCTCAGGAAACTGAGCTCGGGAACGAATACAATCACAGCGGCGATACAGCCATCGAATTAAAAAAGGTCTGGTTCCGTTATGAAAGGGATCTTCCGGATATCCTCCGCGGTACCTCTCTCCAGGTATGGCGCGGTGAATTCTACTGCATACTCGGTGGAAACGGAACAGGTAAAACTACGGCACTGAATGTCATTTCAGGACTAAACAAAGCGTACCGGGGAAAGGTGCTAATCGGAGACAAACCACTCCGTGACTACAAGGGCAATTCTCTATACCGCGGCAATCTTGCTCTTCTTCCGCAGAACCCTCAGACAGTATTTATAAAGGACAATGTTCGTGAGGATCTCCTCGAAATTCTTGAAGCACTGGAAATTCCAAAAACAAAACGGGCAGAAATGACAGAAAAAACCGCCGCTAAAATCGGAATCACCCATCTTCTTGACAAGCATCCCTATGATTTAAGTGGCGGCGAGCAGCAAAAATGTGCGCTTGCAAAAATACTGCTTCTTGAACCGAGAATTCTCCTTCTTGATGAGCCGACAAAAGGGCTTGACGCATATTCTAAACATGTTCTGAAAGGCATATTACAGGAGCTGAAAAGCGACGGTATGACCATTTTGGCGGTCACTCATGATGTAGAATTTGCAGCCGAGAATGCAGACCGCTGCGCACTGTTCTTCGACGGAGAAATTCTATCCGCTGACGTCCCGGAGAAATTCTTTGCTGAAAACAACTTCTACACAACGGCCGCAAACCGCATGTCACGCCGGCTCTTTCCGAATGCTGTAACCTGCGAACAGGTCGTGCAGCTCTGTAAACGTGATATCTGAAAGAAAGATTTGAACACTGTGTCTTCCGAACACGGCAAAGTTTTGTACCCAGCCTTTTTGCCGGTCAATATTTTTGCTGGATCAAAAAATTTCAAAGCTTTGAATACGTATGAAAGGTAAGGCTTTAAAAATGAAAAAATGGCTCTCCTACATAATTCCCTGCGCCATCATACCGGCATTCGTTGCAGCCGGTATGTTTATCTTTAAAGATAAACAGTACGCATGGATATCGCTTTGCATTGTTATACTGTCCTGTATTCCGTTTTTTCTGCATTATGAGAAAAAAGAAAACGATACAAAAAAAATAATATTGATTGCGGTAATGATAGCGCTGTCAGTAATCGGAAGAATTCTCTTCGCGCCTGTTCCCGGATTCAAGCCCGTCACAGCTATGGTGGTAATAACCGCTATGTACTTCGGAAGTGAAGCAGGCTTTATGACAGGCGCTTTATCGGCAGTCATCTCAAATTTCTTTTTTGGTCAGGGACCGTGGACGCCATTCCAGATGTTCAGCTGGGGCATTCTCGGACTTATTGCCGGAATAATCGCCGATCCGCTGAAACGCAGCAAGATCGTATTGACAATATACGCAGTTATCTCCGGCATTCTGTATTCACTCATAATGGATATCTGGACAGTGCTGTGGGCAGACGGATATTTCAATTTTTCAAGATATCTCGCAGCCGTCATATCCGCGACACAATTTACGGTAATTTATGCAGTATCGAATGTAGTATTTCTTTTGCTGTTCTCAAAGCCTATAGGAAAAATATTAGAAAGAATGAAGGTAAAATACGCATTTTAAAGACAATTTACTTTCCCATTTTGCAGTATTCGGCACCCCGGCAGGAATTATTTTAAATAATGCAGAAATTTGACTTTAACACTGCAATATGATATTGATATATATTGTAATGATGTTACATACATATTAAAAATGCAGTTTATGAAAAGACATAGAATTGCCGCTCCCAAAGCAACGAAAGTTTAGGCTGCCGTTTTATTTTCACACACGGCGGCCTATCCGGTATTGCTTTTAAAGTGTAAAGAAATACATAAAATCCGGTAAAATATTGAAATACATGCGGTGACGCTTGACAAGAAAGTATAAAAGTAGTATAATGATCAACAGTTAGCAAAGTCTAACTCGATGATGGTTTGCGTTTTTCCAGTAAATCAGGTTAGTATAAGCTAATCGATATATTTTTAAAAATCCGCCGCCAAGAAATACCGCATTCCGATAAAGAGGAAAACGGATAAACCCACACGTGTATACGAAAGGTACAGGTATAAATATGGTAAAAATAACATTAGATATAGACGGAATGGCCTGCGGCATGTGCGAAGCGCATGTCAATGACGCCGTAAGAAAAGCATTTTCAGTGAAAAGGGTTGCATCATCGCACAGCAAAGGAAAAACAGAAATCATAGCTGATTCGCCTATTGACGACGATGAATTAAAAAATGCTGTTGAAAAGACTGGATATAAAGTGCTCGGCATTCATACCGAACCATTCGAAAAGAAAGGTTTTTCTTTTTTCAGGAAGTAACCGGATAAAGCTCCACTGCCCTCGTCAAGCGGCGTGGAAGCTTGATACGGCTGAAGCTCTGAAAGGAATAGAGTAAAAATTCTATGAAACACACAGAAGAATTACTCAAAATTGATACAGTCACCGATACCGCGGCTGGAAATACCACTTATTTGTTTCAAAATGACAAAGGCGATGCAAAAATAACAGTTCATACCGTTTTTCCCGGAGTAGAGCTAATATACAACTCAGTTCATACAGACAGATTTCATCTCGGTTCAAAAACTGAGGGACATTTAATCGAAATACATCACTGCCGTGAAGGCAGAATAGAACAGCAGCTTGAAGATGAATTCTTCTACCTTATGCCGGGAGACTTGTCTGTATCTATGCGTTCACGACGAGCAGAAGAATACCGATTTCCGCTTCGCCACTATCACGGAATCAGCATTCTAATAAATACTGAAGAATCTCCCAAATGCTTTTCCTGTTTTCTTAAGGACGTAAATGTCCAGCCGGAACAGGTGGCTAAAAGACTTTGCGGAGGGGGAAAAAGCTTTGTCATACGTTCTCAGGATTATATCGGGCATATTTTTTCTGAGCTTTACACTGTTCCGGAAAGTTATAAAAAGGGATACTTTAAGATAAAAATTTTGGAGCTTCTGTTAGTGCTCAGCGGTATTGATCCTAAAGAAAACGGCGTCGCTTCCCTGTCTCTGTCTAAAATGCAGGTATATCTGGCCAAAAAAACAGAAGCTTATCTGTCCGCCAACATGGGACAAAAAATTACTGTTGCCGAATTATCGAAGAAATTTCATGTCTCTCAAACGCACCTGCAGAATGCTTTCAGAGGTGTGTACGGTGTTCCTGTTTTCTCTTACATAAGAATTCAGAAAATGCAGGCCGCCGCATTACAGCTTATACACACTCCCCTTACGGTTATGGAGATTGCTGCCGGATGCGGCTATGATAATGCAAGCAAATTTGCGTCCGCATTCCGTGAGATTATGGGAGAAACCCCGGCTGAATACCGAAAAATGCACAGCCAGATAAAGAAATAACAAATGCTTCAAAATTGCCAAACTGTTGTTTTGGAGCATTTTTCTGTTGTTTCAGAGTAGAAAAATAATATATAAGACAGTATAATAATTACAGAAAGTTTTGCTTCGCAATTTTTTACAGCTTCACCGCTTATTGGTATAACTTAGGCAAGATG
>CABPZV010000028.1 GCA_902462015.1 uncultured Eubacteriales bacterium
AATCCCTGACCGCAGGAAAACGCAACGCGAAATACCCTTTCTCTTTACTCAATTATTTTTTATCTCTTGGTCTCACATAATTGACAAATATACAAATCCAAATAAATATTCCCTGATATACTGTGAACGGCGGGCAAATGATTTGCATATTAATTTGGATTGACTTATAATGTTATTTATGATATTATATAGACAATTAAATTTTTAAGTCGGTGCGCATTCTGTATTTCTGTTGTTATTGTATACTATCTGCTGCCGATACATTGAATGACGAGCCTTCGTCTCTTGTTAAAATTTTCCTGAAAGGAACAGAATTTATGAAAAAAGAATCGCTTGACGCTGCAATAAAGGCGTATGATATAGAAGCGGAATGTATCCGTAATATGAAAAAATATTTTGATGATAAGCAATTCGCTAAGGCAATTGAGCTGCTCTGCTCTGCCGAGCGCATCGGGACATCGGGATGTGGTCATTCGGGGATTATATGCAGACATTTTTCTCATTTACTTTGCTGTGTTGAGCGTCCGTCCCGTTTTATTTCGCCTGCCGAGGCTGTACATGGCGCGACGGGATTTTTGAAAAAGAATGATGTAATGGTCTTTGCCTCAAGAGGCGGAAAAACTAAAGAGCTTCTTCCTATACTTGATATATGCAAAAGTAAAGGCGTCTCAGTTATTACCGTTACGGAGAACCTCGAATCTCCGCTGGCGTCCGGCGCAGATGTAGTTCTTAAACAGTATGTCAATAGAGAAACCGATAAATACAATTCTCAGGGAACAACATCTACAACTGCGCTGTGCATGATATTCCATTCTCTCCAGACTGCAATTATTGAGGAAACCGGTTATAGAAATGAACAGTTTGCTGTTATTCATCCGGGAGGCGCCGTAGGAGAAAGACTCAATCATCATGAAATCGATATATAAGTTCCGTTCCTTCCGTAAAAACCGCCGACTGTTATTATATGTATAAATAAATCTGTTAAATTGGCACGCAAATGTGAATACATAATAATCCCGCAGTAAATTAAATATTGTAATTTGCTGCGGGAATTCACTTATTATTAAAATCGTATGCAAAGGTATTGACAATATTATGAATATGTGATATAATAAATATAGTATGTATGTAGTCATACTTAAGAGACAATATGATGCTGGCTTGCTTTTTAGATTTAATGTTTGCAAGTTATAATATGGAAAGATGGCTGAGCTGGTCTAAGGCGCACGACTGGAAATCGTGTGTTCGGCTAATTACCGACCGTGGGTTCGAATCCCACTCTTTCCGCCAGCGGCGATACGCCGAAAACAGGCTGCGCACCGATATGGTACGCAGCCTGTTTTTTATGAGTCAGAGTGCAATTAAAAAATATTTTTAACTAAAACGATGAAAGATAAAGTATTTGATTCTATGCGGGGTTCTGATGATTTTAAAGAGCTCTTCAAATCGTTTGAAAGACAATAAGATATATCTTATATTATTTTACTGCTTGAAACGCCGAATCCAGAGCTGCAATAAGATCGTTTACATTTTCTATTCCGATTGAGAGGCGGATGGTATTCGGTTTAATTCCTTGGTCGAGCAGTTCCTCCTCGGTAAGCTGGGAATGAGTTGTACTGGCCGGATGAATTACAAGGGATTTTACATCGGCAACATTTGCAAGGAGAGAGAAAATAGGAAGATTATCAATAAATTTTTGTGCGGTTTGTGCATCTCCCTTAATTTCAAAGGTAAAAATAGAACCTCCGCCATTAGGAAAATATTTCTTATATAATTTATTACTGGGTTCGGTTTCAAGCGACGGATGATGAACTGCCTCTACCTGAGGATGATTATTGAGGTATTCAACAATTTTAAGAGCGTTTTCAACATGCTGCTTTACACGGAGTGAGAGTGTTTCCAAGCCCTGAAGAAACAGGAATGCATGGAATGGGGAAAGGGTCGATCCTGTGTCGCGCAGCAGAATTGCACGAATATATGTTGCAAAAGCAGCTTCGCCTACTGCATCGGAAAATGATATTCCGTGATAGCTTGGATTGGGTTCTGAGATCCACGGGTATTTGCCGGAGGCTTTCCAGTCAAAAGTTCCGCCGTCGACGATAACTCCTCCGATTGCGGTTCCATGTCCTCCTATAAATTTGGTTGCAGAATGTATGACAATGTCAGCTCCGTACTCAATAGGACGAATGAGATAAGGGGTTGCAAATGTAGAATCTATTACCAGGGGAATACCGTGACTGTGCGCTATAGATGCAATTTTTTCAATATCTATAATATTGGAGTTCGGATTTCCTAAAGTTTCGATAAAAATAGCTTTTGTATTGTCTCTGATTGCTTTATCAAAAGAATCTTCAGATTCAGGATTAACAAATGTTGTTGTAATTCCTGAAGATAGAGGCAATGTATGAGCCAGTAAATTGTAAGTGCCGCCGTAGATACTTTTTGATGCTACAATATGCTCTCCGCTTCGTGCGAGCGCACATATCGTATAGTTAATTGCTGCTGCTCCTGAGGCAGTGGCAAGGGCAGCAATACCGCCTTCAAGAGAAGCGATTCTTTTTTCGAAAATGTCTTGCGTCGGATTTGTCAGCCTACCGTATATATTTCCTGCGTCTCTCAGACCGAAGCGATCTGCTGCATGTTTGGAATTATGAAAGACAAAGGAAGTGCTTGCATAAATCGGAACTGCCCTTGCGTCTGTTGTTGGATCGGCCTGTTCTTGTCCGATATGTAATTGTCTGGTTTCAAAGCTCCAGTTTTTTGAATCATTTACATTAGTCATTTTTATTCCTCCGTATGTACGTATTGTCCTATCTCAGCTAAACTGAATTGTTGATCGTTCCCGCCGGTAAGGCAGAAAACATTGGCATAAATGATTTTATTTTATATTTATTACCTTGCTTCTTAAGCTGATTTTATTATAATATAAACCTCTTTTACTGTCAAATACTTGATGTTTATACAAACATATAGATTAAACCTATATATTATATAGGCTTTGCTGGCGGAATATTAATTTTTATATAAAAGTTCATGCGTTGAAACCGCAATATCTGTTTAGTTGTCTTTTTCATACATAGAGACAGGGACGCGTGGCGTTTTAGCCTGCGTCCCTGTCAGCATTCACTTACCATATAAATATATAACAAGCAAAAAACAATTTAAACAATCGGAGAATTCATTTTTGTATACCTGACCTTCTGCGAAAAACGCATATAGGGAATAAACGTAAGCCGTGTCAATGGTACTGTTCTGCAAAGCAGCGTATTCGTCCTTTTGGCTGTCGAAATAAACAATGCTTACTTCATTTTCCTCTTCGCCGATTTCAATTTCAGCATTTTTCAAAAGAATCTAAAGTTCTGCTTCCTGAACACTGTTCTTAACCGAAGCTACATTTCTTCCTTTTAGTATATAATACCTTAGTCGCTTTTTCCTTCTGTAAACCCAGGATTGATTACATAGCTGTGACCGTTTGTTATAGCACCTCCGAAAATGGTAAGATCATGTCCCTGACTCTGAAAGGTCAGCGTGGGTACCGAACCGATAAACTTACGTCAAGATAAATCACTATTTCATATAAAATAAATAAATTTCAACTGCGGCCCTTGAAAACCTACTAAATATATGTTATTATAGGGTTATAATTATTACTGAGGTGATTTAATATGAAAATTTCAACAAAAGGACGCTATGCAATGCGTATGATGCTGGATTTGGCCGAACATCAGAATTGCGGTTTCATTGCTCTTAAAGACATTGCTGAACGTCAGAATATATCAAAAAAATATCTGGAGCAAATCATTCCGATTTTAAACAGATCCGGAATTCTCAAAACGAACCGAGGATCTCAGGGAGGTTATCAGCTGGCAAAAACGCCTGATAAATATACCGTTGGAGAAATTCTTCGACTCACCGAGGGGTCACTGTCTCCCATTGCATGCGTAGAAGAAAATCCTGCCGAATGCGAACGCAGCGGAGACTGCGCTATGCTGCCAATATGGCAGGGACTGTACCAGGTAATCAATGAATACCTTGACAGCATTACTTTGCAGAACATTATGGATCAACATAGAGAACGGTATATGAATGATTATGTGATTTAATCGCTTTGATATATGCTGGATTTTATAAGCAGCTTGCAGGAATAGCAACGATACTTCTGCAAGCTGCTGTGATACTTTCCTGTGCGTCAATCATAATTAACCTCATTTCCGTCTGAAAACGTAAAAACCCCGCCTGGTTTCTCTAAGTTCCTTTCAAATCAGAAAACTGTGAGAACAGGCGGATTCTTTATTTGTAAAGTTATGTCTGCTTATTTGCAGAACAAAACGCCGCCTGTACCGTCAGAACAGCACAGACAACATGCAGCTATAGACATAACGAGAGAGCCGGAAAGACGGCGCGTCTTTTCAGCATATTCCGGTTTCATATTCAAATCATTATACATTTGAATTTTCATGACAGATTCCTCGTTTTGTTTATATTTTTTATTCCGCAAACATCGGAGTGGAAAGATATCTTTCACCGGTGTCGGGAAGAAGTGCGACAATAATTTTACCCTTATTTTCCGGACGTTTTGCAAGCTCAGTCGCTGCAAATACTGCTGCTCCTGACGAAATTCCCACAAGCAGGCCTTCCTTTCTGGCAAGTGTTCTTCCTGTTTCAAAAGCATCTTCGTTTTCAACTGTAATGATCTCATCATAAATTTCTGTATTCAGTGTGTCAGGAACGAAGCCTGCTCCAATGCCCTGTATCTTATGGGGACCGGGCGTGCCTTTTGAAAGCACCGGTGAACCGGTAGGTTCAACGGCAACTACCTTAACATTCGGATTTTGGTTCTTTAGATATTCGCCAACTCCCGAAATCGTACCGCCGGTACCAACGCCTGCAACAAAGATATCCACCCTGCCGTCTGTATCCTTCCAGATTTCAGGACCGGTTGTACTGCGATGTACCGCAGGATTGGCTGTATTTGTGAACTGGCTGGGGATAAAGCTATTCGGCGTTTCGGCAGCAAGCTCCTGTGCTTTTGCAATAGCCCCTTTCATTCCCTTGGCACCTTCAGTAAGAACAAGCTGCGCACCGTAAGCTTTAAGTAGATTGCGCCGCTCAATGCTCATTGTCTCCGGCATGGTAAGGATAATCTTATAACCCCTTGAAGCGGCTACCGCAGCAAGTCCGATTCCGGTATTTCCGCTGGTCGGCTCAATGATTACGGAGTCTGGTTTCAGAACACCTTTTGCCTCCGCCTCGTCAATCATTGCCTTCGCAATCCTGTCCTTAACGCTTCCGGCAGGATTGAAATATTCGAGTTTACCGTAAATTGTTGCACCAATGCCCTTGTCAGTAATATAATTGGTTAATTTCAAAAGCGGCGTACCGCCGATCAGATCTGTAATTCTGTCAAATGTTTTCATAGTGGAGAGCTCCTTTCGTATGTATAACGAATTTTTAATTTTGATTCATTTTCGATATATTTCTACATCGTTACATCGTTTTATTTTAATCATTAGAAACATCTTCCTTTAATCGCCTATCATTCCTATCGATTTTATGTAAATTATGATACCACCACATTCTGCTTTTGTCAAGACCTTTTCAAAAAAAATTTGGAAATTTACAAAAAAGTCGAAGTTGACTTACCCTCGGCCTCTTGACAAAACATAGATGCAAAGCTATAATATAACATATTAAACATATATGCATTATGTAATTTAAGCGCATAATTCAGAGAATGATCCAGGCTGCTTTTCTGAGGCGTCGGATTTTTTAGTAAACGGAGGCAATTATGCAATTATTTGATTTTGATGCAGTCCATAGCCGCATAGGAACCGGATCAGTAAAATATGTATTCAGATCGCGGTATCTTCAGATACACGCTGACAGATGACGAGTATGATAATAATGTACTGAAAGACGCTTTCCCCGTTAATCAAAAAATATCGTTGATTTATCCGGAAGGCACGTATCTTGCATGGCTTGACTGCAAAAAGCATGCGATGACCGACAGTGGGCTTGATGATCTTTTTATAAATAAAGCAGGTGTGCATCTACATCTCGGCTCTATTTTTAGAGCAGGAGGCAGCGGTTTTGTGCGCATGAACATTGCTTGCCCAAGGTCAATTTTACTTGAAGCAATCGCCCGTATTGAGAATGCGATTCAAAAGGAGAAAGATAAATGAACATATACGCATATAACTCAACAACGACAAAAATGAATAAAGCCGCTACAGATTCATTGCTTCCATTACACAAGCTGTACTGCTCTGTCTTAGATGAGGAAGTAGCAAAGGCCGCCGATAACCTTAAAGGAAAATGTGAAAAGGAGGAAAACCATGTGACAATACGGGAACTGCAGGATGAAATCATAAAGTTAAAAAAGGAAAATGGAGTCCGCTTCACAGCAATAAAAGTAAAAATGTTATCGCCGCAGAAAAAGGTTTCTCTTGCTAAATCGATTGCAGGATGCCATATGGCAGATCAAATGGATGCAGATCCGATCGCACAAATTAAGTCTGCTATGCCATATTATAACGTATTCGCCTATATCAACATCACGGCAAAGCTGAAAACAGTATGCGGTTTATGAAGAAAGCAATGATTGCCATGAGCGGCGGCGTTGATTCCAGTGTTGCAGCTTACATGATGAACTTGCAGGGTTATGATTGTATGGGAGCCACTATGAAGCTGTTTCAAAATGATGATGTCGGAATTTCCAAAGAATATTCCTGCTGTTCACTGGATGATATAGAGGATGCGCGAAGCGTTGCCTATGCGCTCGGCATCCCGTATTATGTCTTTAATTTTTCTGATCGGTTTAAAGAAGATGTAATACGCCGCTTTGTTTCCGCATATGAAAACGGAATGACTCCAAATCCCTGTATCGACTGCAATAGGTATCTGAAATTTGACAAGATGTATCTCCGTGCGAAAGAGCTTGGTTACGATTATGTGGTAACGGGACATTATGCTCGTATTGAAAAAGACTCCGAATCCGGCAGATACCTGCTGAAAAAGGCGGCTGACCTTGCCAAAGACCAAAGCTATGTGCTGTATGCGCTGACCCAGGAACAACTTGCTCATACGCAGTTTCCGCTTGGCGATATGGCAAAGCCGGAAGTGCGTAAAACTGCCGAAGAGCAGGGTTTTATCAATGCCCGAAAGCATGACAGTCAGGATATCTGCTTTGTGCAAAATGGGAGCTATGCGGATTTTATTGAGAAATACACCGGAAAGAAATATCCGGAGGGTAACTTCATAGACTGCAGCGGGAACTGTCTCGGCCGTCACCGTGGGATTATCTGCTATACGATTGGACAAAGGAAGGGGCTGGAACTCCATTTTTCTGAGCCGATGTATGTATGTGCTGTTGACCCAATCAGAAACACTGTAACATTGGGAAAAGAGTCGGAACTGTACTCACAGATACTAACAGCAAAAGATATTAACCTGATTTCTGTTTCATCCGTCAACAAACCGCTGCGGCTGAAAGCAAAGGTTCGCTATCGTCAGCCGGAACAGTGGGCAACCATTACGCAAATTGACGAAGATACACTGCAAGTTGAATTTGATGAACCTCAGCGTGCCATTACAAAGGGGCAGGCTGTCGTACTGTACGATGGAGATACCGTTGTCGGCGGCGGAACGATTTACTCTGTAAGATAAAATAAACGAAAAAGACACTTTGTCTATACTTGCCATAGAAGAACCAGCGCAGATAATTTTGCTGAATCTCCGCCGTATGCATCGGATAACGGATTGCTGTATCTGGAGCACACAGCCAGCCGATATAGTTGCTGTTCTCGTTAATAACTTGGACAAAGCACGCAGGACATCTGTGGCATTCTGACTTTTCTACGACATCTCATATTGTCCATCTCCCTAAGTTGGATTTACGGCTCGGATTCTTGTTGTCATTCTGCCAGAGCAATCCAAAATGCAAAGTGTTTTACATATTCAAATATACATCTGAAAATCCCTCTCTTTGAACAGCAAAAAACCCCGACAGAATCGAGGCTTTTTTCGAAACATTTCTTTAATTTTTCATTTAAGTCTAAGCACTATAAAAAGTTATTTTCGGCGGTTTTTGTGTAGGACTTTGAACTATTGTAAAACAAACCTTCAAAACAGAAAAAGCAACCTAAAAGACCTCTTAGTATTGAGGTTGTAAAGCAAGGTACTGTTAAATCAAAACCATATGGATTCAAATTGAAATTATGCTATCAAGAAAAAGTGGATTATTTTTTGCGGTTAATCCACTCGGTTGATGCATCCATTGCGGTACGGCAGGCATTGGTCTGATCCAGTGCATTCAGCATAACAAAATCATGGATAATTCCTTGTATCCGCACAGCGGTTACATCCACACCGGCACATCGAAGTTTTTCCCCGAATGCTTCTCCCTCGCTAAGCAATACATCCGCCTGCCCGTTGATAATCATCGTTTGAGGAAGGCATTTAAGACAGTCTATACTTGCCCGAAGAGGAGACGCAGTGATTTGATTCCGGTCTTCCATAGACATTGTATATTGTCGCCAGAACCATTTCATTCCTTCCCGATACAGGTAATAATTCACTGCAAATTGGCGATAACTCAGTGTATCAAAGCAGGCATTTGTTACCGGATAATATAATAGCAGCTTATCAATTCTCGAATCATGTCGCATTGATGACATAAGAGTCATTGTAATTGCCATATTTCCGCCTACGCTGTCACCTGCAACTGTGAGTGTAGGACAGTTGACAATTGAAAAGCGATCCCTGATGATTTCTTTTAGATGAGAAAAGATAAAATAACATTGTTCAATTGCTGTTGGATATTTTGCTTCCGGTGATCGGCTGTATTCAGGAAATACGACCAACGAATTTGTCCTTGCCGAAAGTTCTCGAACCAACTTCTCGTGAGTGTGAAAGCTGCCAAATACCCAGCCGGCACCATGAATATAAAATATAATATTTCTGATTTTTTCATTCTCGGGGGCAATAAAATACACTGGTATACTACCCCAAATTCCGGTGTGTATACAATCCGATGATATATTTGCAGGATATTTATATACCGGCGCATTCTGAGCTTCTTCCAAAACCTTTCTGCCTTGCTCGGGTGGTAACTGAAAAATCAATGGGGGCACAGAGCTTTGATTACAGACAGCTTCAGCTGCGGCTTCCAGTGGAACGCATCGTTTCATATATGATTCTCCCTTTATGCTATGATTGATTACTATAATAATATGCGTTTCCTCCATTTTTGTATATCCGTGAACAAATCTTAATTTTTATCGCATAATTTACCGTGAAATTAATATATTTAACTTTTTGAATTTCACAATCAGCCTACAATTTATAGCATACTCATTTCGTCAGTTCATCTGTCAAACGAATAATTTCTGGAGCGATCCTCTCACGCTCTTTTTTGATAATCTTTTGATATATGGGATATGCCAGAGCTAAGACCGCCATGCCGATCAGACCGATAATAATGCCAGGAATGAACCACAGTCCCTGCCAAACCATAGTACAGCACATGCCGGTTCCCATAATTAAAGCGCCAATAATGCCTACAGTGATAGAGATGGTAGCAGCTTTTTTTGTGACGCCGGCATCCAGACGTCGTAGCTGTTCCATTTTATCTTCTGTTGCCACATACTTTTTGCGTATTCGATTGATCTCTTCCTGCTCTTTAGCGGAATAAGTATAACTGAATTTTTCTTTATCTTGATTTTCCATTAAGCTTTTACTCCTTTTAGATTATGTATTTATGATACAGCCTGCTTGTTTCTATCATAATAATGTTATGTTTGAGAATGATTAATGCGTAGCTTTTTTAATTCTTTGTTCGTGCGGACAATTGTATAAACAGACATTGTTACCACGATCGCACAAACTCCTGCACCGGTCGCCCCAACCATAATCTGATTGAAATGAGGCGTTTTGTTTTCAATGCCGAACTGAGAAAGCATAGCGGTTGTAAGTGACAACATAGACACAAGAGCCGCCGCTAAATTGATTGCTTTTGCCGTCAGTATTACGGGGCTGTTATATTTCCGATACTTAAAAATATTGATAATCGAATTGACAGTGGCATAAAATGTGTACATTGCCATAATATATATTAAGATTCCGTTGTACGCAAATCCCTTATTTTGGACAATTACCAGAATTACAACGCCGGACAGGGCAAAGTTGACTGTTATAAGAATCATGCCACAGAGTCTGGAACGCTTGAGTTCTTTCACGCGATCGTTTCCGATACCTATTTTACTGGTAAAGCGAAGCAGTAAAAAGCGCATCACCGCTAAAATGATATAGTAGACCGCAAGGGTAATCGACCATACTGAACGGTATCGAATACCGGAAAACAAGTTGGTTGCTACATAAAGAAGATTGATAACCAAAGAGATATAAAGGGAAAAATGAGTTCTGTACGCTGCGTCAGTCATATACCTGTTGCCGAATTTATTATCATAAATCTTCTGTTTTATCTTGCGATAACAACCCGGAAATATGATAACACAGGACGCACAAATCACCGTCAGCGAGTAAGCTGCCAGAACATATACCGCATATACCAAACCTGCAATCCAAGCAACCGATGAATTGTCCAAGCCCTTTCTGAAAATGACCGTCAATGCGGCGGCACTGATAACAGCTAATATAATAATCAGCCATACCGATGGGAAAAGCAGTTTTTTGCCGACCTTCTTCCAATCTGCCATATCAGCCCCTCCGTATTTTTACAGTGAAGGTGCTGCCTTGTCCGCAAACACTTTCCACACCGATCTCGCCCCGCATAATATCCATCACACGTTTAACAAGGGCAAGACCAAGCCCATTGCCTTGTGTTGCATGCGAAGTATCGCCCTGATAGAATTTATCAAAAATGTGGGCGCCGACCTCCGGATTCATACCGCAGCCGGTATCACTGACTTTCACAACAGCATATTCTTCATCGGCGCTCAAAGTTAATCCTACCGAGCCGCCTTCTTCGGTAAATTTGAACGCATTGGACAGAAGGTTATTCCAGACAAGGGTAAGCAGTTCTTCATCTGTACGGATGCTTACTCCGTCAGGTATGTCAGTAACAATATTAATGTTCTTCTTCTCCCACACATTTTCAAACTGCAAAAGACATTCGGCAAGCTGTTCACTAAGGTCATATTCCTTTATGGTAGGAAATATCTGTTGGTTTTCCAGCTTATTTAGCTTCAAAATGTTTGTGATCAGGTGCGCCAATCTGCGGCAGGCGTCACTGACGGATTTTGCATACTCAATCCGTTTTTCCTCACTTAGTCCCGGCTGCTGAAGCATCGTCCCGTAGTTCTGCATTATGGCCAGCGGTGTCTTGAGCTCATGAGACACATTGGAGATGAAATCCGTACGCAGGGTTTCGATGCCGGAAAGTTCTTTGGCAAGATCATTGATGCTCTCCGCAATTTCACAGAACTTGCTGTATTTTCCTGCAATAAACGATTCGGAAACTCTCGCACTGTAGTCGCCGGTTGTTAATCGGTCGAGCACATCTTGAATTTCCTTTACGGGGCGGTCTACCGTGAATCTACGGCGAATGGCGTCTCCAACAGTAAAAAGCAATGTAATCAGCAGCACATTTATAAATGTGATAATTGCCGCAAAACGAATCCGCGGCTCATTGATTTCTCCAAAATTCCAAAAAAACAAAAGAAATGAAATCGTGATTACAAAAGCACACAGCAAAAAGTAAGTGATAAAAACAATGATATGCGAATGAATTGCTTTCAATAGTTTCATTTCAATACCGCCTTATATCCAAGTCCATGAACGGTTACGATTTCAAAAGAATCGCAATCAATAAGCTTACTGCGCAGCTTCGTCATATACACATCGACGGCACGAGGTGCGGTTTCTGTATCTGCATTCCAAAATTCATCCATCAGCTGCTGACGGGTAAAGGTTTTCTTTGGATAGGAAAGAAGCTTATATAATAGATTGAATTCACGCATGGTAAGTTGAATTTCTTCGTCGCCTAAGTATGCGGTATGCTCATCGGCATCCATCGTAAAATTACCAACTTCAAGTCTGCGACTGGATGCGATTTTGTAGCGGCGAAGCAAAGCTCCGATACGCAAAAACAGCTCATCAAGATCGATGGGCTTTACCATATAATCGTCTATACCGATACGAAAGCCGCGCTGCTTGGATGCAATATCGTCGCGTGCCGTCATAAACAGAATCGGAATATCCTCATTCAGTGAACGTACCGTTTTCGCAAATTCAAATCCATCTATACCCGGCATCATGATGTCGGATACAACCAAATCGAACATTTTGTAATACATGGCGTCATAAGCATCGGTTGCATTCAAGCAGCCTGTCGCCACATAGCCACTGTTGTTCAGAAATGTACATACAGTACGGTTTAAATCCGAGTCATCTTCTACTACTAATATCTGAAACATAAATGTACCTCCCTGCCTCCAGTATTTCAATTTATTATAACACGGAAATGTTAAAGTTTTGTTTGCGTTTTCTCTCTTTTTTAATCTTTTTGACAAAAGCGGAGCAATATCTCCTGATATGCTCCGCTTACCGCCATGATAAGAATTATACCAAACTTTTTTTCTTTAGAACTGTGTTACTGATTGCACCGAGCCCAACGGCAAACAAGGCGCCGATAAAGCCGTATGTCGCGCCAACTGGAACAGTCATATTCAGAAGATCTGCCGCATACATTCCGCGAAAGCTTTTGGATAGAGTTCTGATTTCAATAGCGTTCATTTTCTAAGTCGCCTTTGCTTGATTGCTCCCAGTACCGATAAATAACAAAAGTAAGATAGCATTTTTCATTTTTTGCTTTTTAATCAATTTGACTGTTTTCAATGATTATCCATTATTTTATCGCTGATCTTCATAATCTGATCCGCGTACTTGTTCTTGCGGCTGTTTAGGATTCCCTTATAGATGGGATAGTTAATGACTGCCATAAATAAACCTACAAGGCCGATGATGATACCGAAAGTCATCGTGCTGCTCATACCGAGAGTGGCACCGATGTCGGTCATAACAAGACTCATACCACTGCCCATGATAATGGCGCTGATGCCGCCGAAGATGTAAGCGAATACATTTGCCGGACGCTTCACCTTGGCGTCAAGCTCCTTTAAAGCGTCGAGCTGTGTGTGTTCCTTTTTGGTGTACTGCGTGCGAATCTTCTGCACCAAAAATTCCTGATCGTTTCTGTTCATAACGGTTACCTCTTTCTGCTTTATCTTTTGATGAAAACATAATAACTTATGTCTGTTGGAGAAATGGTTCGAAAATGTTTGAGTTTTATTAATTCAATACTTATTTACAGCATCGGAGCAAAAATGCGAACCACCGCACGGATAAATCTTTGAATCAGATTGGTTTTCATCATATTCGGTGTTGCCTTGATGCTTTTTTCAAAGGTAGCCTCAATATCCTTTTTTAGAGCGCCGATGGATTCACATCGATACATCCACACACCGTTTTCAAAATGATGAATAAGGCTACGGTAGTCCAGATTGATGGTGCCGATCATAGCATATTCATCATCTGCAAGATAAGATTTTGCATGGATAAATCCGGGTTTGTACTCATAGATATGTACTCCCGCATCTATCAGCCGCTTGCAGAAGCTCCGTGTCATACCGAATACGAGCTTTTTGTCGGGAATATGCGGAACAATAATCCGAACATCCACGCCTCGGAGGGCGGTATTTTCAATGCTCAGACACAGGTCGTTATCGATGATTATGTAAGGCGTCGTCATATATACATAGCGAGTGGCACTGCTCAGTATATTCTGAAGGACACTTTTTCCAACTCTGCGCCCATAAAGCGGATGCGGGCCGTCGCCGAACGGGATCATATAACCTTTTTCTTTAATTGCACTTTGTGGAGGGAATAACTCTGTCTTTATTTCGGGCATCTTTTTTACATTGAGGCCAAAGTCAATAAGAAACAGCTTTGTCAGTTCCCAAACCGCTTCACCTTCAAGCCGTATGCCCGTATCTTTCCAATGACCGTGCTTTTCAAATTCATTGATATATTCGTCTGCGAGATTGATGCCGCCGGTGTACCCAACCTTGCCGTCGATCACGGTAATTTTACGGTGGCTGCGGTTGTTAAATTCGCTATCGGCGTTTCCTTTCAGTCTTGAAAAAGGAGTTGCTTCAATACCATAGGATTGGAGTGTTTTGCAGTAATCTCCGGGTAAGGTCATCATACAACCCACATCATCATAGATGATCTTTACATCGACGCCGGCCACAGTTTTTGCTTTGAGAACATTCAATATCGAGTTCCAGAACTTACCCTCTTCGATAATGAAGTATTCCATATAAATGAACCTTTCAGCTTTAAGAAGATCGGTGAGAAGCTGTGAGTGCATATCTTCGCCTAACGGAAAATAGGTCTGCTTGGTATCGGTAAACAGATGCGCTTCGGCAATGTTACACAGCATGTTTGCCTGAGACGCAGCCATGGGATTTTCCCTGTACAGTTTCTCCAGAAGTCCGCTGTCATCCTTGCGGTATGCATTGTCCTTCAAGGCTTTCAGCCGTCTGACATACTTGCGCTTGAGCTTACGGGAATAGAATATGAAATAAAGCATAAATCCCGCAATCGGCAGAATCATCACAAACAAAAGCCACGGGACTTTATAATCGGGATTATCATCCGAGGCAATGATATTGATTACGCAGGCGATTTCCGTGAGCCAGCACAGAACATAAAAATACGGCACATAACAGCAGAGAGCAATCATAATTCCTATAATCGCCGCCACTTCAAGCACAGTAATAAGTATAGCGAGGATATATCGGAACGGAATGTAGTTATATTCCCGTTCAACTTCTTTTTCATTTACATGATACCGTAATATTCGTTTCATACACGCCCCCTGATACGCCGAAAAAGCGAGACGGCATTTCGTCACCTCGCTTTTGGGTTTATTATTCTTCCGTAACCGAAACGGTATATTTTCCGTCAAGACCTTTTAATTTCAGGAAAGCATTGAATTCATCTGCGAGAGACGCAGCGGTATAGGCTTCGGGAGCTGTTTCACCGTGAGGATTTCCGTGTGCATTCGCACGGGCAACAGCCTCCTGTGTCTTTGCGTGAATTTTCGCGATCTGTACGGCGGTATCATGGGAAGCAGCTTTTGCGCTTTTTTTAATGTTCCCTACCACAAGATTGTACTTTGACTTAATACCTTTCGTATGAAGGAACTCTGCAAATTCCTTATTATCCTCTGCAGACTGCGCCTTAACTGCTTCAAAGTTTGCCTTGTCTGCTTCGTGCTGTTGATGTGCAGACTGTCCCATGTTCTCAATTGCAACTCTAAATTTAGCGCCGATACCTTTGGTATTCAGAAAAGCACTGAATTGCTCATTCAGCTCCAGCATCTCCTGTTCAACTTTCCGCCCCGTATTTGTTCTGTTTTCCATTTGAAGCGATCTCCTTCTATAAATTTTTAATTACTTTTTCATGCATTTTACATTTTGCTTTTCGATTTATGTGTTAATTATACGGTACGGTTGTTTTTGAAAGGTTTGAAAGATGTCTCTGAAATGTTAATTAAAACTTATA
>CABPZV010000029.1 GCA_902462015.1 uncultured Eubacteriales bacterium
GAAGAGGAAAAAATACAACAAGGGTCTCTGAGCTGTTTCCTCTATATACACTGCTGCCAACCGTAAATAGCTGTGAGGGTTTTATAGCGGATACGCCCGGATTCTCTATGATTGACTTTACCAGATTCGATTTTTACAAACTCGAAGATCTTCCGTATACATTCAGGGAGTTCAGACTTTTACTTGAAAAAACAAGCTGCCTATATAAAAATTGTACTCATACAAAAGAAGACGGGTGCGCAATCATTGAAGCGGTAAAAAACGGAGTCATACCGCAGGAGAGACATCAAAGCTATCTTGAGCTATATTCTGTTCTTAAAAATAAACATGACTGGGACTAACTTATCTGTTCAAATAAGACACGTTTTTCATATACTGATAAAAGCATCCGTACAGTGATACTATACGGATGCTTAAATTAATTGCAAATCGGAATATTTATTTTCCGGGAAATAATTTATGCAATAAGATAAAAGTATATAAGAATAACAATACCGAGAATTATCCTGTACCATCCAAAAGCTTTAAAATCATGTTTCCTTATATAATTCATCAGAAACTTTACGACAATGAGAGAAACAACAAAAGCGACTAACATTCCTAAAAGTGTAATACATAGCTCTAAAGCAGTGAATCCGAATCCAAATTTTATTATCTTAATCGCGCTGAGACCGAACATGACAGGAACTGCAAGGAAAAATGTAAATTCCGCCGCAGCAACACGCGAAACTCCGATAAGAAGCGCTCCAATTATCGTAGAACCTGAACGTGATGTACCCGGAATAATCGACAGCACTTGAAACATTCCGATCAAAAATGCGGTCAGGTATGTAATATCATCAATAGTTTCAATTTTGGGTATCCTCTTCTTATTGAAAATCTCAATAAGTATAAACGCTATTCCATATAAAATTAAAGCCGCCGCTATAATTTCAGGCGTTTGAAAATGCGCCTCTATATAATCGTCAAAAAGCAGTGTTATTACAGCACCCGGTACACACGCAACAACAACTTTAAACCAGATGGAAAATACATCTTTTCTAACTTCGATTTTTTTATTGACACCGCGCTGAAAAGGCCACATTTTGTTCCAGAATAACAGCACGACAGCCATAATTGCTCCGAGCTGAATAACAACAAAAAACATGTCCTTAAAATCCTGAGATTCATTCAGCTGCAAAAACTGGTCAACAAGAAGCATGTGACCGGTTGAACTTATCGGAAGCCATTCGGTAATTCCCTCAACCATTCCGAGAAATATAACCTTTAAAGCCTCAATAAAATTTGCCATAAAATTTGTCCCTTTCTGTCATATAACCGATTAATTTCCGGAATCTCCGAAAATGGAAACGCTTATATTTTTCTACTCCTCAAGCATGTTTACCTTTACTGCGCAGCGCAAATCAAAATTAGGACTGATACGAAGAGTTCTGTTTTCATACGGTGCAAGCTGAATTGAAGTCTCATTCCATGATGAGCCACTGACATATAGCTTGCCGGCCGCATATCCGGAAGAACGGTTGGAAAGTCTCATTATAAAATCATTACTGCCATCCTCCGCTTTTTTCAGAGCATCAAGCGAAAGAGCACTGTCACCTTCGAAAGATAGAAAGCTTCCTGTACTGCTCAATATGCCGTCATGTTTTGCTTCGCATACCGAAACTGGGGCAAACAAAAAGCCCTCATATGATTCATTCAAAGCTTTTCCATATGCATCAGAAGCGTCAAAATAAAACCTTACAGTACCTTCGGTGATGCCTCGACCCACATATCTGTAATCCTCATCAGAAGAAAGCTCTTTGTCCATACGAAGATCTCCGCATACCGGATTACGCAGAACTGTAAGACGAATTGTTCCGCCGTCCTTAAGCGTATCATAAGCAAATATACTGCCGCTTGCAGCAGATATGCCTCCGTAAGCCAATGTCTCCGTAAGCGGATACTCAAATCCGTCAAGCGTACGGACTGCTTTTCCGCCGGGTACCCCGGCATAAATTTTATCATCGGTTCTTAAATTATTCTGACGTACAGTATATTTCAGAACTGTATGCGGTTCCTCCCAGTTTGCACGGAAACGAATATCAAAATACCCTCCTCCGGGATACACGGTTATATGCTGTTCAAGTGAAGATTTTCTGAATGCCGAGCGCGTTCTTACTGTAGATATAATATTCCCGCGTTCTGTACAGAATGAATCTTCAGCCTTAAACGATTCAAGCTTATCTCCAAATCCGCAGGTATTAAAGCTCCAAACATCCCCTGCATCTTCATATACTTCAGGAACAATACTCACGTGTTTTCCAGTCCTTTTGTCCTTTACAAACACCCCGCAGTTCTCGTCGCATGTATTTATTTCAAAACGCTCAGTTTCAAGCAGAGATGCCTCTCCTCCGAGCTGATGAGTACCGTCGGAATCTTTCTTTTGCGTAAAATGATATACGGCGTATCCGAATGCCGGAATATCTCCAACAAAGGCGACGCGGGTGCGAAAACCTGGTATTGTTGATCTTTCAAGAATAATCTGACACGGAATTACATGTCCGTTACTATCTCTTACCTCGATGCCACCCTCATACAGATCATATTCCCATGCCCACTGAAGCTCGGCTTCAAGCTCTCCATGATAAGGTGATAAATTAAAGTTAAAATAAACATAGTTCCAGAAACCGTCTCCGGTCTCTATTCTCCTCGTTATGCGCTGAAGACTGAAATTCATAATTTCAGAAGAATTCTGCAGCGCTCTGCCATGAAGATCGCGCGCATCACGATAGGCCTGCATAATTGATGCTCCGCCGAGAATATCGTGAAACTGGTTAAACATTATATCCTTCCATATTCTGGCAAGCTCCTCAAGAGGATAACTTTCGCCGTAAAAAGAAGCCATTACAGAAGCACGCTCAGCTGCCAGTGCCGTATATTCAGCGCGCCGGTTATTTATTTTTATCTCAGAAAAGTTAGAAAATACTCCGCAGTCACGAGTATTAATCCCCCCTTCAACTACAGGAAGCTCTTTTCCCATTCCTCCTGTTATGCTGCCGGGGACATTATTATACAATGCACGCTGCCTTATAAAAAAATCATCAAGTGATCCAAAAGCTGCAGATTCTTCATTCGACGCAGTTCCTTCAAGCGCAGACAAAATTGCCTTTGTCGGGGCTCCTCCGTGGTTAGAGACTCCGTAAACGAGAATTCTGTCTGCTCCTATCGCTTCAGCTTCCTTTATGTATTTTTCAGCAGTAGATACAACCTCTTCCGGCGTATGCTGATAGAGATCAGCAGCCCGGTAAGCTGTGACAGTACTTCCGTCAGGAGATCTCCAAAGAAATAAATTATCGGGAAGTTCAACATGATATGATTCGGGACGCGAAAAAACATATGCATCAATTCCGCAGCCGCGCATAATCTGCGGAAGCATGTCACTGTGACCAAAGCTGTCTATATTAAACATTATATGAGAATACGTTCCGAATTTTTCTTTAAGATATCTCTGGCCGTAAAGCCCCTGCCGCACATAACTTTCTCCAAGTGCAAGACCACAGTCAGGCTGGAGCCACCATCCCTCCTGCATCTCCCATCTTCCCTCCGAAACGCGTCTCTTGATTTCATCAAAAAGCTCCGGATCCACCTTCTCAATCATTTCAAACACTGCTGGGGTACAGAAAGAATATATATAGTCAGGATATTCATTCATACGGTCAAGGGCACTGCGGAATGTCGAACGAATGCTTGCGAGAGCTTCATCCCACGTCCACAGCCACACAGGATCATAATGTGTATTTCCAATAAAATATACCATCGGTTTCATATCTTTTTTCATGTTTCAATATTTCCTTTATATAAGTAATTAATGCATTCAGATGTGAACATCAAAACGATGTCCGCACTTAGGACAGGATGCCTTATGATCCCCCGGCTTTTTTGGAAAACGAAGTACTGCACGGCATGCCGGACACTTTTTATAGACGTGTGTCTTTCTGTCATGAAATTTATCTTTTCCAAGCTTAAAAAACCCGGTAATCTTATTTTTAATTTCTAAATATTTTGCATTTTCATCACGTCTTTTCAAAGTATTTCTTGAAAATGCACGGAAAAGCGAATAAATTATTACAGCAAATTCAAGAAGCGTAATAAGAGCACTCCTTGCAAACGTATTGATTAAAATAAGAACAACTTCTGCCCACATCAAAAAAGTAAAAAAGTTGTCAGTTCCATATCTGCCATTCATAAATATACTCATTTTATAACGCAGTTTATTAAAAAAATTACCCAAAACAACTATTCCTTTCTGTATCCTGTCAGTATAACATAACGCAGATGTCCCCCGCCTCCTAAGGCGGTCGCCTCCTAAGGCGGCGGGTTCCACTTCAAGGTTTCAGTGGGAGTTATAATCTCCCACTGAACCCCTGAGGAGCTAACGCTCTCTGCGTAGGTTGCAATCGTTCGCAAGCGCAGGAGCGTTGCTCCGATTTAAGATTATAATAAAAGTGGAAAGTCCAAAATAAGAATTTCCTGCGGATATCTGTAGACCTCCGCAGGAAAAAACGAGTGATATACAATTATGCACGCTTAGTTCATCCTAAAAAACTATATACAATGAGATACTAAACCAAACTGTCTACGAGCGAATGCATTTCTGCCTTTGACCCGACGTTTTTGGCCCTGCATATTATGCTCTCCTTTTCGTCAGACGATAACGACTCAAATTTTTTCATTGCGGCTTCATTCTGCGCAAGAGCCATTCCAAATCCAAGAGGCAATTCCAAATCCGGCATTTTGCTGTCTTCCTTTCGTAATTAAAATCTTCTGCCGATTTTTGCGGCGCTTTGTTCTAATCAAAAAGACAAAAAGCTTCATCTGAAATGCTTATATTTCAGATTTACAGTTTCATATTTAAGTTTGGCTGTAAAAAAGAAAACAAATTCATAGATAATATTTCCGTCAAATTTTATTATCATTACTGAACGCACTTTGTGAGGCGTTTTAGCGGCGTAAAGCCGAATACAAAAAATGTATCCGTCTGTTGTCTTTCATTTTTTACTTTTTTACTGCTTTTACCTCGGCGCTTTTAACTTTAAATACAAGGCCGTTTTTAGATGCAGCTTCTTCCAGCATAGAAGTAAGTTTCTCTTTGTTTTCAAGAAGGCATTTTGCGATAAGCTCATCCTTGCTTGAAGACGGCATTTTCGAAAGTATCGCCTTTGCCGACACTGTACCGAATGACCCTGGCATTGAAAAAAGTCCTGAAAGTGCGGAAAGCGCTCCGCCGTTCTCCTTCATATGTTCTGCAAGCGCAGGAAGAAGCGTTTCCGCTGTTTTTTCATAATCAATATCATCGACCAAAAGTTTTATTTCAATCATATCTATGACCATACCTTTACTTTTATTCACATTTCATTATATGAACAATACGTCTTAAAATACAGACATAAATTGCAAATTTTTAAGCATACACAATTTTCACATTATAGTGCAGCATTTATAAATCAACATTGTATATTATACCATCTTGCTAAAATAACTATTTTATGCTATACTATAAAGACTGGTCAATATTGACTTATACGGAGGCATAGCTCAGCTGGTTAGAGTGCATGCTTGACATGCATGAGGTCGCTGGTTCGATTCCAGCTGTCTCCACCAGTCGAGAGCCTCGATGCGCAATTTGCGTGCGGGGCTTTCTTCTTAACAAAGTTTTGATTCTCGCGTCGCATGCAGTGTCTTTTTCGCAGCATTTTGACAAAACAGGAACGGCCGGGCTTACGGCTGCTGTACGCCGTATGGGCTGTTCCGCTATATGGGTTGTAAGCCTTTGCCGCGGTTTCGCAGCAGGCTTCATTTCTTCCTTGACAAGAGACAGGGCATTAAAATCGACTGCATGTGCGGTCGGTTTTTATTTATTTCAAAGTATGACAGCTAATTTCAGCATCGTCACGGAATCCAAGCCGGAATTCATTTTTTGTGCCGCATCGGCGGCGGAATGGAGATTTTTATGGACACCGTAAAAATAAAATCAAACTTAGTTAATATGATTGCTCACCGTGGTTTAAGCGGACTTGAAAGAGAGAACACATTTCCTGCATTTGTCGCAGCAGGAAACAGAAATTATTTTGGAATTGAGACGGACGTCCGCAAAACAAAAGACGGAAAATTTATCATTATCCACGATAACAACATCGATAGGGTAAGTCTCGGAGAGCTAAAAACAAATGTTGAAGAAAACGATTTTTCATCTGTTGAAAACATTGTCCTGCCCGACCTTGACGGAAGCAGAAGCAGACGCGATATCAAGATACCGCTTTTAACTGATTATATAAAAATATGTAAAAAATACTGTAAAAAATGTGTTCTTGAACTTAAAGACTCATTTTCCGAAGAAGACATCAAAGCTATAATAAAAAAAATAAGCGGTGAGCAATACTTGGAAAATGTAATATTCATATCATTTGTCTGGGAAAACTGCATAACCGTGCGTAAGCTTCTTCCCCAAAATGATGTTCAGTGGCTTACCTGGGATGAAATTACAGACGGGGTTATAAAATCACTGTACGAAAATAAGATTGACTTAGATGTAGCCTACAAAGCTCTGACAAAGGAGCTTACCAACAAGCTGCATTCATATAAAATAAAGGTAAACTGCTGGACCTGTGACGATAAAGACGACGCCGAAAAGCTCGTGCAAATGGGAGTTGACTTTATAACAACAAATATCCTTGAGGGACAGAGAGGCTAAATCAGCATACCGCAGCGCGGCATCTCCGGCAAAATGCCGCGGCAGATTAAAAAAACATAAACTCTGACCGCCCGTCATATACACACATATAAAACAGTAAGAAAGGATGATAAAACAACAATGTTTCGATTAATAAAGTGCCTAAGAGAATATAAAAAACCAACCGTTCTTACGCTTATTTTTATCATCGGCGAAGCTATCATTGAAACGCTCATCCCGTTTATCACCGCAAATCTTATAAACGGGATTCAAACCGGCATAAGCATGAAACGTGTGGCGGTACTCGGAATAATTCTGATACTCATGGCTATGGTGTCGCTGTGCTTCGGAGGAGCTGCAGGACTTACATGTTCAAAGGCGTCATCAGGCTTTGCCAAGAATATACGCTCAGATGTTTTTTCCCGCGTTCAGGAATTTGCTTTCCAAAACATTGACCGCTTCTCCTCCTCGTCACTCGTGACAAGAATGACGACGGACGTCACCAACGTGCAGATGGCATACATGATGCTGATACGCACGGCAGTACGTGCGCCTCTGATGCTCATTTTCTCTGTTGTCATGGCTTTCATCATGGGAGGCGCGCTGGCGACGTCCTTTGTAATAATCATTCCCGTACTTGTGTTCGGCCTTCTGATTATAGCCCATTACGCAATGCCTGCGTTCCGCGCAGTATTCCGCAAATACGACAAGCTCAATGAGTCAATTGAAGAAAATGTACGCGGCATGCGCGTAGTAAAGGGATTTGCCAGAGAGGAATACGAAAAGAAAAAGTTCGGCAAAGCCGCCGAAAATATCAGAGCCGATTTTACAAAGGCTGAGCGTGTTGTGGCTATGAACACGCCGCTGATGCAAATCTGCGTGTACTTTAACATGGTATTTGTGCTGCTTGTCGGTTCAAAGCTAATTCTCCGCTACAGTGGCACAGTAATCAACGTCGGTGAAATCTCCGCCATGCTGAACTACGGTATGCAGATTCTCATACAGCTCATGATGCTCTCAATGGTATACGTTATGCTTACCATGTCAGGCGAATCTATCAAACGTATCTCCGAAGTTCTGGACGAAGCTTCATCTCTTACCGAACCGGAAAACCCCGTTTTTGAAGTAAAAGACGGTTCTATAGATTTCAGCGGCGTAAGCTTTTCATATTCGGAAGGCGCTGAAAGATACGCACTCTCGGATATTAATCTTCACATAAAATCAGGTATGACCGTGGGAATTCTTGGCGGAACTGGTTCAAGCAAGTCCTCGCTTGTACAGCTGATTCCGCGCCTTTATGACACGACCGCCGGTACCGTATCCGTCGGCGGTGTCGACGTCAGAAAATACGATCTTGACACACTCCGCGGACAGGTTGCAATGGTGCTTCAGAAAAATATGCTTTTCTCCGGAACAATACGCGAAAATCTGAAGTGGGGAAACGAAAATGCAACAGATGAAGAGCTTGACGAGGTTTGCCGCATAGCGCAGGCGGACAGCTTTATTAAGAGCTTTCCGGACGGCTACGATACCTTTATAGAGCAAGGCGGAACAAACGTGTCAGGCGGACAGAAGCAAAGGCTGTGTATTGCCCGCGCGCTTCTCAGAAAGCCCAAAATATTGATTCTTGATGACTCGACAAGCGCCGTAGATACCAAGACCGACGCGCTTATCCGAGCGGAATTCAAAAAATATATTCCGGAAACGACTAAGCTTATTATTGCTCAGCGCATAAGCTCAGTAATGGATTCCGACCTTATAATCGTAATGGAGGGCGGAAGTATATCTGCCGCAGGAACACATGACGAGCTCATGCAGTCCAGCAGTATTTACCGTGAAATTTACGAACAGCAGACAAGAGGAAATGAAGCTTCTGCGAAATAAAAAAGCCTGCGGCATTTATTAAGCTGTACGGAAGTCATATAGCCATACCGTGAAAAGCGGCAAGGCAGAGAGGAAATGAAGCTTCTGCGAAATAAAAAAGCCTGCGGCATTTATTAAGCCGTACGGAAGTCATACAGCCATACCGTGAAAAGCGGCAAGGCAGAAAGGAAAGATACTTCAGTGAAAAAGAAAAATAAAAATAATATCGCTGATAATCCCGGAGCCAAATCGGGAATAAGCATTTATACATTCAAGCGAATTATAAAAATACTTTATGAGAGTTATCCGAGGCTGTTGCCGTTTACAGCGTTCTGCATCGTTTTTTCTGCAATTGTCAACGCTATACCGTCAATCTTTGTACAAAAAATCTTATCTGTAGTCACCGAATGTCTTGACAGCGGCCTTTCCTCCGGTGCGGGGAGCATCGAATGGTCTGAGGCGAGCGGAAAAATTATTCCGCTGATCATCATTCTTATCGTACTTTACATTTTATCCATTATATCCATGACAATCTACACTCAGCTAATGGCGGTTATAACTCAAGGCTTTTTAAGCAAGCTCCGGTGCAGAATGTTCGACGGCATGCAGAATCTGCCTATCGGATATTTTGACACACACAAGCATGGTGACATAATGAGTTACTACACAAACGATATAGATACCCTGCGGCAGCTTGTCTCGCAGTCTCTGCCCCAGCTTCTGCAGTCGATCGTAATTGTAGCCTCTGTTCTCGGAATCATGCTTTGGTATAGCATCTGGATGACTCTTGTAGTCGCAGTCGGCGTCGCGGCCATGATTTTTGTTTCCGGAAAGATCGGCGGAAGCTCTGCGAAATACTTCATACGTCAGCAGCGTTCAATTGGAAGTGCAGAAGGCTATATCCAGGAGATGATGAACGGTCAGAAGGTCATCAAGGTTTTTTCTCATGAGAAGAAAGCAAAAGAGGGCTTTGAGGAAATCAACGATCAGCTTTATCATGACAGCTATAAGGCGCACGCCTACGCAAACGCGCTCGGTCCGATTATCATGAATATCGGAAATATTCTTTACGTTATGAGCGCAATGCTCGGAGGAATATTCATCCTTTCAAAAATACCAAACATATCGGTCTCCTGCATCGCGGCAGGTACAATCGGCGTATTGTCGGTCGATATCCTTGTTCCGTTTCTCTCAATGACAAAGCAGTTTACCGGAAACGTTAACCAGCTGTCGCAGCAAATTAACTCTATTGTTATGGGTATGGCAGGAGCAGAGCGAATCTTTTCACTCATGGACGAAGCTCCGGAAGCGGACGACGGATATGTCACTCTTGTAAACGCTAAGATCAAGGAAAACGGAGAAATCACAGAAACTCCGGAACACACCGGCACATGGGCGTGGAAGCATCCGCACAGCGATGGCACAGTAACATATACGCAGCTGCGTGGCGACGTACGTATGACTGACGTCGACTTTGGATATGTCCCTGGAAAGGACGTTCTGCATGACGTTTCCGTATATGCTGAGCCGGGACAAAAAATAGCCTTTGTAGGAGCCACCGGAGCCGGAAAGACAACAATCACAAACCTTATAAACCGTTTTTATGACATTGCGGACGGCAAAATACGCTACGACGGAATAAACGTCTCCAAGATTAAAAAGGCAGATCTCCGGCGTTCGCTCGGAATTGTTCTTCAGGACACAAACCTGTTTTCCGGCACCGTAATGGATAACATCAGATACGGCAATCTTGACGCAACCGACGAGCAGTGCCGCGCTGCGGCGGAGCTTGCGGGAGCGGATGATTTCATCAGGCGGCTTCCAAAAGGATACGATACCGATCTGTCAAACAACGGAGCTAATCTCTCTCAGGGACAGCGTCAGCTGATTGCAATCGCACGTGCTGCCGTAGCAGATCCTCCGGTAATGATTCTTGACGAGGCAACCTCTTCGATAGATACACGTACCGAAGCGATCGTTTCGCGTGGTATGGATAAGCTCATGGAGGGAAGAACGGTTTTCGTAATTGCTCACAGACTTTCCACCGTCATGAATTCGGACGTTATCATGGTACTTGACCATGGACGTATAATTGAAAGAGGCAATCATGATAAGCTGATAGCCGAGAAAGGCACTTATTATCAGCTGTATACAGGAGCTTTTGAATTAGAGTAGTCAGGTAAACTCAATTTCTCTCGCAGTCACTGCCCTAACTTAACACCCCTTTATTAAAAGTTTTTGCGGAGCTTTTTTCAAAAAGCGACCGTACTCTTTCCGCTGAGCTTTTTTTCAAAAAGCGACCGTACTTTTTCCGCGGAGCTATATTAAAAAGCGGCCGTACCCTAAAACCTTCGTTGTCAGATTCCAATCATGCAGCGGAGGTTTTTTCATTTGTCTCTGTCCCATTCGTATCACCTGAACCCATTGCTTATGTCGACATCGTTTTCTGTTGCATGTCCACATGTAAACAAATTGTAAACAACGGAATGCAGTGTTGAAAAAAAAACGATTTGTGATATAATAACCGAAAAGCAAAGGCTTTTCGGTTAGCAAGTTTTGTTTCGCTGATGAAGTCAGCGATTTTGCAGCGCAAATACATTATATTCCCTTCATTTAAAGTTTTTGCGGAGCTTTTTTCAAAAAGCGACCGTACTCTTTCTGCGGAGCTTTTTCAAAAGCGACCGTATCTTTCCACGAAAGGAAAAACAGCAGATGAAATATACAACAGAAACGCGAGCCTTTCATCTTAAAACAAAAGCGGGAGAGGTAAATAGGTACTGCATACTCACGGGCGATCCCGGAAGAACCGGGGAAATTGCCAAAAATCTGCGGAACGCATATCATGTATGCACTAACCGGGAATTTTCTGTCTGGAACGGAGATCTCAGTTTTGGTGTGACTAACAGTTCTTTAGGTATAGATGAAAAAAGCTTCTGCGTTCCTATAACGGTATGCTCTACGGGAATTGGAGGTCCGTCGGCGGCGATTGCACTTGAGGAGCTTGTTCAGTGCGGAGCAGATACCTTCATACGTATCGGCACCTGCGGCGGAATAGCTGAGAAGGTCGTTCCGGGCGACAATGTAATCGCGCAGGCCTGCGTCCGTCAGGAGGGAACAGGCAGAGAATACGCGCCGATCGAGTATCCTGCCACAGCGGATTTTGAAATAACCGCAGCTCTTGTCCACTCATCGGAACAGCTCGGACAGCGTTTTCATATCGGTGTAATTCAATCAAAAGATTCATTCTATGGTCAGCACGACATGAACCGCATGCCGGTATCAGATGAGCTGTGTGCAAAATGGACTGCGTGGAAAAAGCTCGGAGTTCTTGCAAGCGAAATGGAAGCAGCGGCTCTGTTCGTTGTTTCCGCCGCGCTCGGAGTCAGATGCGGAGCCATTCTGCATACAATCTGGAATCAGGAGCGCTATGCCGGCGGCATACGAGACGAAGAAAGCCAAGATACAACACCGAGCATCATCTGCGCTCTCCGCGCGCTCGCCCTTATAGCTGAGCGCGACAGGGGCGAAAATATGCTCTGGGCAGGAAATGATTTAAAATAAATTGCTTAATAAACCGCTGCCCAGCTCAGAAGCAAGTGAAAATTCCCCTGTAGAAGCAAAGCGGAATAAAATGGGAAGTTTTACCGGCGAACTGCGTTCGGGCAAAGCCTTTGCATATTGGATTCACTGTATTCAGCGATTGTATATACGAAAGGAACCATCAAATGAAAAACGACATATTCGCAAATATCGCCGCAGGAGGAATCGGCGGACGGAGCGAGCTGCTTGAACAGCCGCAGCCGAAAAAAATCAGTTTCCGTAACATCGAACTGTCCGAAACGGACGCCGCGCCCGTAACCGTTCCGAAAAAAATGGACACGTCCGAAGAGCTTTCCGGAGCGCTTAAGGCGGAGCGCGAAAGGTTTGCGCCGTATCTTGCCGATCATTCTCCGGAGGTTCCTGAATTTCACGAAAAAATCGGCATTAAGAACTTCACCCTGTACCGCGAGGACGGCAAGACAGAGAAAATTACACTTCCACACTACGGCGCGCCGGTAGGAAATGCCGAGCTTCTTTACGACTCTCAGTTTTCGCTCACACCGGAGCAGACTGACGGAAATCATGCAATTTATATCTGCGTTGGCGGAGCCGACTATATAGCGCATGTATATATAAACGGAGTATGCGTCGGAGTGCATGAAGGATTTTTCTCACCTTTTGAATTTGAAATCACCCATTATGTCAACCGCGGACTGAATACGCTCCGAATCGAACTGAAAAACGACTACGTTTTCATGGGAAGCAAGGGCGAAGACGGTGTGAGTCATGAAGGCGAAAAACTGTATGCCGCAACTGGAATCGGATGGGACGACGCAAAAACCGGGTGGCACCACTGTCCTCCCGGCATGGGACTTTACAAGGACGTATTTGTCGACGTGCGCCCCACGGTACATATCTCCGACCTGTACGTGCGACCGCTCTGCGAAACAGAGGAAGCAGAGCTTTGGATTGAAGTTCAGAGCAGTACATACGGACAGAGAGACATATCCTTTGAGCTTTCGGTTTACGGACAAAACTTTGAAGAAACGGTTATAGAAAAGCTTCCGTATAATCCCGTAACGGTAAAAACCGTCGGTCTGGGAGACACTTTCTCCGCGGCAATAAATCCCGAGCAGTACGGAGCCGGAATTCCGATGCCGGCGATGCACGGTAAAAATGTCTACAAAGTGCGCGTACCCATGAAGAATTTCCGGAAATGGGACCTTGATACGCCGCATCTGTATTCTGCGCAGGTCACGCTTTTTGAAAACGGAAAGCCGATGGACGCAGTAAAACGCCAGTTCGGGATGCGCACATTTACCGAGAACATGGAAGAGGACGAAAACGGACTGCGCGGAATGTTCTTTCTCAACGGCAGGAGCATCAGACTGCGCGGCGCGAACACAATGGGATACGAACAGAACGACGTTCTGCGCGGAGATACAGAGCAGCTCATCGACGATATTCTGCTTGCCAAGCTCTGCAACATGAATTTTCTGCGTCTTACTCAGCGTCCGGTACAGGACGAGGTCTATACATACTGCGACCGTCTCGGCCTTATGACTCAGACAGATCTTCCGCTGTTTGCAAAAATGCGGCGCACAAAATTTGCGGAGGGTGTTAAACAGGCGGAGGAAATGGAGCGTCTGATTCGATCCCACGCATGCAATGTTATAGTGTCGTATATGAACGAGCCGTCTCCGAACGCAGGAAACGAGCCTCACCGTCATCTCATACGCACAGAAATGGAGGACTTCTTCAAGGCATGTGACATCATTGTACATTTGACAAACCCCGACCGGGTAATCAAGCATATAGACGGAGATTACGATCCGCCGTGCGAATCGCTCCCGGACAACCACTGCTACACAATGTGGTATAACGGTCATGGAATCGACATCGGCATGCTGCACCGCGGTTACTGGATGAACGTCAAGCCTGGCTTTTACTACGGATGCGGCGAGTACGGCGTCGAAGGACTTGACTTTGAAAACGTGATGCGCGAATGTTATCCGGCCGAATGGATAACCGATCCATTTGATCCCGCAAGAATTGTCGACGCCCAGACGGCAAACTTTTATTATTTCTTCTATGATGAACAGGACAGCATGGCGTCTTGGATTTCTGAAAGTCAAAAATTTCAGGCGTTCGGAGTACGCGCAATGACGGAAGCATTCCGGCGCGACAACCGCATGATTACAAACGCGATTCACCTGTTCATCGACGCATGGCCGAGCGGATGGATGAAAACGATTATGGATTGCCGTCGTCAGCCCAAACCGGCGTACTTCGCTTATAGAAATGCGCTTGAGCCCGTAATGCTCAGCCTGCGCACCGACCGTTTCACCTACTACTGCGGAGAGCAGATTTCAATTGAAGCCCATATCTGCAATGACACGCATAAATGCGGCAGCGGGAAGCTGATTTTCGAGCTGTACAAAGACGGAAGGCTTGTAAAGCGCGGAGAAACAGCCGCCGATATAGCCGAAAACTGCGCAGAGTACGCGGCAAGCGCAGTATTCACCGCGCCGCAGACAGACAACCGCCAGAAATATACACTCCGCGGAATTTTAACCGACAGCGACGGAACGGTCATAGCATGGAATGAACAGCCCATAGAGATATTTGCTCATGTAAACGTACCTGAAAACAGCGAAACGGTACTTATAGAAAAGCTCACCGAAAGCACAGAAATTGCCGGAGAAACCGTTCGTGTTAAAGCCTGCGGTATGTCGCCCGTTCACTTCGCATCACGCAAAACCGGACACCCGGCGGTCGCTGAATTTGAGCCGGAGGACATACGCTATTTCTACGATTCTGAGGAGGACATGATTACACCGATTGTCACACACACCTTTGAAGCGGACGGATTCACGCCGATTCTCGTCGGCGGAAACACAGACGACGACGGCAACTGGCATAAGGTCATGATTGCCGGAGAAAAGGAATGGAACGGAAAGAAATACGTCGTGTGCAACGTTGATCTGCGTACCGAAAATCCGATTGCGGAACGTCTGCGCGCTGCATTGTTGAAATAATGTAAAGCTTTTTTGATTACTTTTTCGCTGTTAATAGCACTGAACAGAAAATAAAAAACCGGCCGTGCCGCGCCAATTGGTGCATGGGCGGCATGACCGGATAAGTTAATTTCGAGGGCAAGTTTTCTGTTCACGGCTAATATGAACAGAAGCCACCCGGCATTGTGGGCTAACGCAACGCAAAACACGCACGGTCTTTACTTTTAA
>CABPZV010000030.1 GCA_902462015.1 uncultured Eubacteriales bacterium
GGTATGCATTGTCTCGGATGCCCTGCATCAAGAGGAGAATCTATAGAAGCAGCGTGCGAAGTTCACGGAACCGATGCTGACGCTCTTGTAAACAAAATTAACGCTTTTCTTGCAGATAAATAAGTGAGTGTTCGTCAGCTTAAGCTTAGCAAAAGACTTTTGTGTGCCGCTGAACTTTCGGGATGCGCTGAAGTAATTGCAGACGTCGGAACAGATCACGCATATCTGCCGATTTATATGCTTACAGCGGGAAAGGCAGAAAAAGCTATCGCAACGGATATTAATACGGGGCCGCTTGAGAGAGCAGGAGCAAATGCAAAGCTGTTTAATGTAGATGACAGACTGACTTTGCTTCATACCGACGGCTTGTACGGCGTCGAGCGTTTTTCGCCCGACGTCGTCGTTATAGCCGGAATGGGGGGTGAGCTGTCAGCTTCTATAATTGAAAAAGCCGTTTTTTTGCAAAACTGCTACCGAAGAATCGTCTGTCAGCCGATGACACATTCCGAACTGCTCCGCGCCTCGCTTTGCCGTCTCGGCTTTGTGATATACGACGAAAGAACGGTACGCGACGGAAAGCTGTATCAGCTCTTTGCAGCTGAATATACCGGTAAACAGGAGAATTACTCGGATGCGGAGCTACTTGTTGGCAGACGCTCGGACAAAGATGATCCGCTGACTGCTGAATATATATCTTCGGTCATATGCAGACTCAAAAAGGAGTATAACGGAATTCTTTGTTCGAAATCAGAAAATGAATTTAAAAACAAACATAGGGCGGACTTAAAACGGCTTCAAAACACGATTGAAGAACTCTGTTCGATGATGAAAAGAGACATACCATAGATAATAAGGTTTTTGTATATGATTACTGTAAAGGAACTTTACGACAGACTTGATGATATGATTCCAAAATCCCTGTCATGTGAATGGGACAACGACGGACTGATGCTGTCGCCGGATACCGGGGCTGAGGTCAGACGCGTTGCAGTGGCACTTGATGTTACTGATGATACTGTCGCTTTCGCAAAAGACTATGGCGCTGAGCTTATTGTTACGCATCATCCGCTTATATTCAAGCCGCTGAAACAGCTTGTTTCTCATAAGCTTATAACATTAATAAGCTCCGGAATATCGGTTTTTTCGTTTCATACGAGACTTGATGTCCTTGAAACGGGAGTGAACAGCGCACTTGCTGCAAGTCTTTCACTTAAAGATGTCAGAGCATTAAATTGTGAATTAGGTCTTATAGGTGAAGCCCATTCCGAAATGACTGTAAATGAATATGCTGATTTCGTCTGCCGTTCACTCGGGACCTCATCTGTCAGATTTATTCCTTCAAATAAGCATGTAAAAAAAGTTGCAGTTATCGGGGGAGCCGGCAAAGATTATATCCGTGACGCAATTAAGGCAGGGGCCGACGTTTTCATAACCGGAGAAGCCGGGTATCATGGAATATGTGACGCTGCTGACTGCGGTATGTATGTAATAGAAGCGGGACACTATGAAACCGAAAATCCGGTATGTGAAACACTTAAAAAAATGATAGAACAGATCTGTCCTGAACTTGATGTGGTTTCATTCAATTCGGGGCAAATCTGTACACATTGTATAACTAATTGAAGAAGTCCTTGTCTTACTCAAGGCGTTGGCCTCTATAGGTGGTGGATTACTTCAGTTTTCAGCGACGTTACAAACTGCCGCTGAAACGCCTTATTAGAGTTTTTGGCCATTAATGAAAAATAGAATGTACGCCGGTAGGGAGGGAACCATACATATGCGTAAAACAAAAATAATCTGTACACTTGGACCGTCCTCAAATAATGAGGAAGTTATAAGAAATATGATACTTGCGGGAATGAACGTTGCAAGATTGAATTTCTCCCATGGGGATTATGAGAGTCATAAGAAAACCGCAGATATCGTAAAAAAGCTTCGGGCAGAGCTTCATTCGCATACTGCGCTTCTGCTTGATACAAAGGGTCCGGAGATACGGCTGAAAAAATTCAAAGATAAAAAGGTTACCCTCAAAAAAGGTCAGAATTTCACCCTTATGCTCGGAACTGACGAGCCGGGCAGCGTGGACGGAGTGGCAATTACTTACGACAACCTGTATAAGGATGTAAAACCGGGCAACACCATTCTTGTCGATGATGGACTTATCGCTCTTAAAGTTCAGTCGTGCGATGAAAAGGGAATCGAATGTATTGTGGAAAACGGAGGGCAGGTTTCCGACAATAAGGGAGTTAATATTCCCGGTGTAAAGCTTTCAATGCCGTTTATCAGTAAAAAGGATGCGGAGGATATTGCTTTCGGCGTTCGTGAGGATTTTGATTTTATCGCGACGTCATTCACTCAATCCGCTGAAGATATACACCTGATTCACGATGAGCTTGAAAAAAATAACTGCCGCAGCATCAGAGTCATTGCGAAGATTGAAAATGCGGCCGGAGTTGAAAATATAGATGAAATACTTGACGCGGCCGACGGAATTATGGTTGCAAGAGGCGACATGGGAGCCGAAATTGCAATGGAAGAAATACCAATTATCCAGAAGAGACTTATTTCCAAAGGCTACAACGACGGCAAACAGGTGATAACCGCTACACAGATGCTCGAAAGTATGACCAGACAGCCTCGTCCTACCAGAGCGGAAATCACAGATGTCGCTAACGCAATTTATGACGGAACAAGTGCGATTATGCTGTCAGGCGAAACCGCAAGCGGTCTTTATCCTGTTGAAGCTGTAAAAACAATGGCAAGAATCGCAATCAGGACAGAACGGGATATTGACTACGCTCAAAAGTTCTCCCGTATACGGGTAAACGGCTTCTCAGATGTGACGAGCGCAATTTCACACGCAACATGTACAACTGCCAATGATCTTAATGCCGCCGCAATAATTACAGTTACTAAGTCGGGACGGACAGCTCGAATGCTCAGCCGCTTTCGTCCTGCAACCCCCATAATCGGCTGCTCGCCTGATCTCAAAACCTGCCGACATATGAATTTATCATGGGGAATTACACCGCTTTTGATCGATGAAAAAACGAGCACAGACGAGCTTCTTGAACATACGATAAGCGTAACTACTAAAAATGGGCTTGTAAATCATGGAGATGTTGTTGTAATCACGGCCGGTATACCGCTTGGAGTGTCCGGTACTACAAATATGATGAAGGTGCAGATTGTAGGAAATGTTTTGGTGGGCGGAACTGGAATCGGAGAAAAATCAGTATGCGGAAATCTTTGCGTTTGTGATAATGAGGAAGAGGCTCTTGAAAAATTCAGAGCCGGTGATATACTTGTAATTCCTTTTGCTTCACAAAAGCTTATAGATATACTAAAAACTGCAAGTGCAATAGTGTGTGAACGATTTGGAATGGATTCTTATGCCGCTGTAGCCGGTCAATTGCTCGGCTGTCCGGTTATCATAGGTGCGGTAGGAGCAACAAAAATTCTTCATTCCGGGACTGTCGTTACCGTAGATGCTAAAAACGGAGTAGTTTACAGCGGAGATAACACCTGACTTGTTAATAAAAATGATTTGGAGGACAATATAAATTGATCATACAGTTAGATGAAGCAAAGAGAACGCTCCTTGAGATGAAAGATAAAATTAAAGATCTTGGATCTGTGCTTCAAATAGATGAGCTTAAGAACAGTGTTTCTGAGCTTGAAAAAATGACTTCAGCAGAAAACTTTTGGAATGATGTCGGAAATTCAGGTAAAATTCTTAAGGAAATAAAAATAAAAAAAGATAAGATTGACAAATATGAACAGCTAAAAAGCCGTCTTGAAGACGCAATTGTTCTTGTCGAAATGGGAATTGAAGAAGATGACGAAAGCGTAACTGATGAAGCTCTTTCTGAGGTCAAGGACATTGTTGATGAGGAAAGCCGGCAGAGAATCGAAGTACTTCTTTCCGGAGAGTATGACCAAAACAATGCGATTCTTTCTTTTCATCCCGGTGCCGGCGGTACTGAAGCTCAGGATTGGGCACAGATGCTTTACAGAATGTATGTACGGTGGGGAGAGCGTCACAACTACAATGTTAAGCTCATCGACTGGCTCGACGGAGATGAGGCGGGAATTAAAAGCGCAACAATTTTAGTTGAGGGTACAAACGCATACGGATATCTTAAGAGCGAAAACGGAGTTCACCGTCTTGTCCGCGTGTCTCCGTTTGATGCGTCAGGAAGACGGCATACCTCTTTCGCTTCTGTGGAAGTTATGCCTGAATTTAACGATGAGGATGGAAAAATTGAGCTTCGAGACGAAGACCTGGAAATTACTGCGCACCGTTCAAGCGGCGCTGGAGGTCAGCATATAAATAAAACTGACTCCGCAATACGTATCGTGCATATTCCGACCGGAATCGTTGTCGGGTGCCAGACCGAAAGAAGTCAGCTGCAAAACAAGGAAACGGCTCTTAAAATGTTGAAATCCAAGCTTTTGGAGATAAAAGAACGCGAAAAGCTCGATAAAATCGAGGATATACAGGGTAATAAAACTAACATCGAATGGGGTGCTCAAATTCGTTCTTATGTTTTTATGCCGTATACGCTGGCTAAGGATAACAGGACTGGATTTGAAGACGGGAATATATCGGCTGTAATGGACGGCGATATCGACGGCTTTATCAATGCATATTTAAAATACAATGCAGCTAAGAATCAGTAAAACAAGAAAATAAATTTTAATAATACGGAGGTTTCCAATTATGCTTAAGCTATACTCAGACAAGAAATCTGTAGCCTATACGGCATCCATTGCTATGTTCGTCTATTCAATAATCTCTTTTATTGCCGCATGCCTTTCTTTAATCGGTAAGAAAAAGACTACAGCGTCTATTTTTATCGCTTTGTCGGGAATCGCGGCAGCTTTCGGAGGAATTACAGCATATACACTGCGGATTATCGACCGTTCCGAAGCTAAAGACATTGACGATTATTTTGAGAACTACGATGAAGATGATTTCGATTTTGACGAGGACGGAAATGAAAAATCAGATGAGGATACACCTTTTGTAATTCCCGTTGATGACACTGCAAGCGAAGAAGAATTCAACGGCTGATTGCAAAGGAATAGGAATAAATGCGCTCAAATTGCTATATATGTTAATCTTTAACAAGTAAAGTTAACTTTTTATTCATGGTTTGAGGTTATCTAACTTCAGCAAATGTGATATACTAACTTAGGATTATAAAATTTATAATAATTCAATATAAAGATCGGAGGAAAACAACATGTGTTTAAATAAACTGTGTAAAAGGGAAGAAGAGAAAAAATCATTACTTGGAAAAGTTCTTGTTACAACAGCCGCTGTAATTGGATTCGGAACACTTATTTATCTCGCTATGAAATATTTGTTTGAGAAATATCATAACGGATGCTGTGCGCTTTGCAGTGATGATGCGGATGATTATTCCTGCGGCTGTGATGAGGATACTGAATGCGATTACGATTGTGATGATGATTGCTGTACCTGCGATGATACAAATAATACTACAGATAATAGTTCATGTGAATGTAAAAGCAGCGCTGACGAAAATATAGATACTGAAGATGAGAATTAAGTCTGCTTTCTGCATCGGCATGTTAGCAAATATTTTTTTATTTAAATTAGAAGAGTATTAAAGTTATTTGATACCGCATAGGTGAAAAAATATAAAAAGCTTCGATTTTTTACGGAGCTTTTTATATTTTTTATTGCCAGCATTTCTAAATTATTTGGTTTTAATTGTATTTAAAGATACATAATTTGCCTGTAATAAAATTAAGTATTGTGATAATAATAATACCAGAGCCGAAGAAATGGCTCGATTAAATAGATATATAATCTTGAATTATTGAAAGTTCAAAAGTTAAATTGTCCTGTTGATAAGACATTTAACTATTAAATTTTGATGCAATTCTCGATTATATGCAATATGTATAAATATACAAGGAGAAATCAAAATGGCAACCAACAAGAATTTAGTTCCTGAAGCTAAGAGCGCACTTGATAAGTTCAAGATGGAAGCTGCAAGCGAAGTAGGCGTAAGCCTTAACAACGGTTATAATGGTGATCTGACATCTCGTCAGGCTGGTTCTATCGGCGGACAGATGGTTAAGAAAATGATTCAGAAATACGAGAACGATCTTAAAAACGGCAACAGATAACCAGAAGACCTGATTATTTTTTAAACTTGTATTTAATCAAATTAATGTTTCACTGATTGATTATCTAAGGTTTTTTAAATTATAATGCAAATGTGCGTTTAAATTAATAATACCGACGAAGGATAAAATTTTGGTGTAAACGAGGTAAGTGCGATTGCAGATTTAAATGCAATCGCATTTATTTTATACATTAACTCTATAGAGTGACTGCTGTAATGTGAAATTTTTTCTTGTTTTGTTCTGTTATACTTCCCTAAATTATGTAAAATTTGCATTTTACATAATTTAATCTATCTGCATATAGAAATATATAAGATATATTATAACTTCGCTAAGAGTGGTACTCTGTTATGTTTAAACCTTAAAGCAACGCTATATCCTTATATCCTTTCCATCAAGACTCTGTGCTTATAAAGGCGTTTGGAAAGGTATTCGGATTTGTAAACTGTAATACACCGCCGTTAAGATATCTGCAGATAAAGTTCTTGAATTTCTTAAGATTGAATATGAACAATCGGAATACAGATGCTTATTAATCCATATACTTGTACTAATAAGCATCTTTATAAATCAACTTAACAAAAATAAAGGCGGTGAAATTAGTTTTGAAAAAAACAATTTTGAGCTCTGTTTACGCAACTGTTATTTCATTAGTAATATCTTTAATAATTATGTTAGTCGCAGCGCTTGTCGCTGTGAAACTTGAAGACCCTTCTTCTGTTACAGATATTTCTGCGATTATAGCGTTACTTAGCGGCGCATTGTTCTGCGGAATAATATGCTCCGTTATGTCCGGAGGAAATACAGTATCTGCAGCAATTTCCGGCTGTATGTACATATGTTTTATTCTTCTGATATCACTTATTATTGCCGGATTTGGCGGGCCGTTTGATAACCCGTCGGGGTTTGGAAAAAAATTTATATTAATTGGAGCATCATTTCTAATTGTTATTATCGGTTCGTTTCTCGGTAAAAAACGCAAACATAAAAAACGTTCCGCCGCTTCCCTTCGCGCTGAAATGATAAAAAGGAAAAGATGATTCATAATAAAAAAACATGGCCGTATAAAAAAATTAGACCGCGTTTTTTAATAGTATTTTGATGTGACGCGCTTTCCCATTTGGCAGAGGCAGTTAATTAGCTCTGAAACAACTTTCATCTTATGTTCGAAGCTAATAGTACTTCCAGGTAATTGATGGGCTTCATTGATTGCCCTTCCTACAAAAAATCTGATGTTTTGGGCATCATCAAAAAGTATCCGGCAAATTTTGGATACAGAATCTGAATATTGTACTGAGCGGAAGTGAACATCGCCATTATTTATATAAAGCCTTGCGCGCTCAAGTACCATTCCAAGCGTAATTACGCCTTCAGTGACAATATCTACGCCTTCAATCTGTCCGGACGGAGGTATTGTACAATCAACATAATTCAAATCTACTATAAGTTCTGTTCCAAGATATTTTGAGGCTAATATAGCAGTTGTCCCTCCGCAAATTATATGCCTGCCTTCTGAAGAAAAAAATTCTGACATCATGTTATCGATAAGGCTATTATTTGACGGAGGACCAACCATTATATTAACAATAAAACTTTCATCAGGTTTACATTCCTGAGGACTGTTTTTATAATTAACTCCAAGGTTATCAGATAAATTCAAAAAAATAATTCCCCTTATTATTTTTACTTTCTTTTTTGGAGATCAATTCGATATTTTTTTAAGAATATTATTCTCAAAAAAGCTTGTCGTTTCTTCGGGAACTACAGAAAAAATTTCACCGTCAACCGAAACACAAACATCGTTTTGACAATTCCCCATACAAAAAGTACCGGAAAGTTCTATACGATCTTCAAGATCATACTTTTCAATAAGCTTTTTTATACAACTTACAACCTGATGAGAACCTTTGAGATGGCATGAGCTGCCTATGCATACTACAACTTTCATAATGCAGTGATAATTTCCCTTCTTTCCCGGAAAACCGGCAGTGTTTTTCAATAAGGGCTGAAAGCCCGGAATTAACATTTTAATGGCAAAACGATGGAGAAGGCAAACCAAAGCTATGACAGCTGCAACAGGTGGGTAGACTTACTCTTTCGTCATATACCATTATATTCCTGTCTCAAATAAAATGAGACAGGAATTTTATTTTTCTTATGTTATTTTAAAACAGCAATATCAGAAATTGTGACAATAGCACAACTGATATCAAAGCTACAGGATATGTTGCAGCATATGCAGCTGCAACATTTTCTGTACCGGCAACACTGATAAGTGTACCAAGCGCAGGCGTACTTGTCATTCCCCCGGTGATGGAACCCAGATTATTGAGCAAACTGAGCTTGAGCACATATTTTGCAAAGAAATAACCGATAACCATCGGCACAAGCGTCATTACTACACCGTAAATGAAATATATCGGCTGGAAGTTTTCAATAAAGCTTGCGCCTCCGGCAACTCCTGCACCGATAAGGAACAGCATAAGTCCCAGTTCCCGGAATACTTTAAGGGTAGATTCCTCAGGCATGAGATTTATTTTTCCGCATTTTCCAAAATGACCGAACAAAAGTGAAATTAGCAGGCATCCGCCCGTTGTTGTAAGCGAGAATGTAGTTCCTGAAAGTCCGTTAGAGGACAGCGGAATTTTTATCATTCCGACAAAAATTCCTATAATGGCGGCAAGTGCAAAAACCATTATTCCAAACGGATCCATATCTATTAACTTTTTTACGCCGTTTTTCTTTTTACTGGAACCGTCGTCTGCGATTATAAGCTTTTTGCGTTCTTCCTCCATATCTGCTTTAGAAAACTTAGGTATTAGCTGTACAAAAAGCACTACGCCGATAACTCCGAAGATATATGCAATGCCGTGTCCGACAGACACAATATCTTCATATGCTGCTGCTACAGTAGCCTTTGCAGCTGAAAATGCAGGTGTTGATGTAAGCGATCCTGAAAGAAGTCCTACCACCATCGCAGTAAGTCTGTCAAAATCTGTTTCTCCTCCGACTGTTCTGCCGAACATTATGCATCCGACCGCAGCAAGACCGCCCGCAATTATAATAATAAGTCCAAGACAAACATAGGATTTGAAATTTTTCTTCATATTACTGAAAAATTTTGGACCTGCTATAAAGCCAACAGACGTTACAAAAAGAATCAATCCCATATTTTCTATAATCTTTAAAGCGTTTTTTGTATAATCGACGAGCTGTGCGTCAAGCTGCTTGTAGAACAAGCAGCCATAGACAAGAGCTATTATGAAAACGCCGGCCGTGCCGAGAGAAACGCCTTTAACTGTTATACGTCCCAATGCGTATCCGATTGCAGCGATTGCAAATACACTGAAAATTAGAAATGTAATTCCGGTGACAGGAATTACTCCGCCAAACAAAGACATTTAGTCAACTCCAATCATTTTGTACTCTTTCGAGCATAATTTGGAAGCAACTTGGGAGAAACGACATCTGTTTTGACGTTTCCTGCCGCCATCTCTGCCGCGAAGCGGTCAATATGCTCAAGTGTAAGTTTTCCGGTTTTGGTATCCTTAGAACGGGCTGCTGCCTGTTTCCCTGCATTGCGTCCGAAGACTATGATATCAAGCAGTGAGTTACCCATAAGACGGTTTCTGCCATGAATACCGCCGACTGCTTCTCCGGCGACAAAGAGATTTTCGACTCCGGATTCGCCGTTTGCGTAGATATCTATACCTCCATTCTGATAGTGAAGCGTCGGATATACAAGAATAGGTTCACGCCGTATATCAATACCGTATTTTCCAAACATACGGAGCATTGCCGGAATTCTGCTTTCGATAGTTCCCTCCCCGTTTTTCAGCTCAATCATCGGAGTATCAAGCCAGACTCCGACACCGGAGGCTGTGTGAATTCCTTTGTCCCTGGCGCTGCATTCACGGATAATTGACGCAGCGGAGACATCACGTGTTTCGAGCGGATGCATAAATACTTCGCCGTCGGAATTGATGAGCTTTGCGCCAAGCGAGCGTACTTTTTCGGTGACAAGAGCGCCGAAAATCTGTTCCGGATAAGCAGCGCCGGTAGGATGATATTGAAGCGTATCTGCATAAAGAAGTTTTGCTCCGACTCTGTAAGCAAGCACAAGGCCGTCCGCAGTTGCGCCATAGTGATTTGATGTAGGAAATCCCTGATAATGTAGTCTTCCGGCGCCTCCGGTGGCGATAATTACTGTTTTAGCTTTGGCTACGAGAAGCTCGTCAGTTTCCATATTCAGCAGAACAGCTCCGGACGCCCGTCCATTCTCATCAAGAATAAGTTCAATTGCTGCTGTAAAATCTACAACCGGAATCTGGCGGTTGAGTACCTCGTCGCGAAGTGTTCTCATAATTTCCGCACCAGAATAATCCTTTGCAGCATGCATTCTTTTCCGTGAGGTTCCTCCGCCGTGTGTTGTAATCATGGTACCGTCAGGCATCTTGTCAAATTCGACGCCAAGATTGCTGAGCCATTCAATCGCTTCAGGAGCTTCGCTTACAAGCTTGCGGAGCAATTCCGGCTTGGCGGCAAAATGACCGCCGCCGAAAGCGTCAAGATAATGCTGCGCAGGAGAATCATTTTCCTTGTCAGCGGCCTGAATTCCGCCCTCCGCCATCATTGTATTGGCATCTCCGATGCGGAGCTTAGTAACTACCATAACCTTTGCACCGGCATTGTCAGCTTCAATTGCAGCGGAAGCTCCTGCTCCGCCTCCGCCGATTATTAGTACATCTACATCATAATCAGGATTTTCCAAATTCGGCTTATGATCCTTAAGACGGCTGTTAGCCTGAAGAAGCTCAGCAAGCTCTTTCGGTACCTTTTCACCCTTGTTAGGTCCTATTTTGAGTTCGGCAAATTCGCCTTTCTTATAGTCAGGATGATATTCTGAAAGGAGAGCGTCTTTCTCTTCGGCTGTCATTCTTCTCGGCTCAAGCGCAGCATTGGCAGCACGATTTGCTTCAACTTTTTTGATCGATTCAAGCATTTCTTCGTTGTACATCAGTTCACCCTCCCTTATTTCTCTATTTCTCTGTTATTATAAAGTTCTTTCATCTCTTCGACAGGTTTTTGCATCAGATTCTGCAGAAGCTCCTCAAAGCTTCCGTCTTTGATTTCCTTTACACGTTTTTCAAGATGTCCGCATTTCGGCGCAAGATATTTTCCATTTAATCTGCGCGCGAGCATCGCAACCTGCGGATGAGAAATTCCGGCGGGACAGCGTGACGAGCATACGCCGCACATTACACAGTCAAATGATTCTTCTGCGCACTTTTCATATTCACCGCGCTGCGCATAAGCTATGTACTGCATAACGTTGAGTCCCTGCGTACAGCTCTTGGTGCATGCATTGCATCCGATGCAGGCATATATCTCCGGATAAAGCTGCATCATTATCTGCTCTGTGGGCTTTATTTTTTCAATATCATAAATCTGTTTGACAAGCGGAAAGAAAGGAAGTGTCGCAATGTACATTCCCTCTTCAACTTGAGTCTGACATGCAAGACATACCTGAAGCTCCTGTTTGCCCTTGATTCTGTATATTGTAGCACACGCTCCGCAGAAACCATTCCGGCAGCCGCATCCGCGTTTAAGCTGGTATCCGGCGTATTCCATTGCAGTCATAATTGTGAGGCTTGCCGGTACCGAATATTTCTTACCGAACAAATAGATATTAACCATATTTTCCATATTGATTTCCATCCCCTGCGACCGCAGGGGTTATTCCTTTCTCACGGATTTTAAACCAAATGCTTGAAGTCCCCACTCTTTAATCTGGATGATTTCCATCAGTTCAATATGATGTATCACACATTAATAAAGCGGTTTTGTCTTCTTCTTCTTCGGTATTATTAATACTCATCCGGAAGCTCACCGAGCTCATCAAAGCGGAATACCGGACCGTCCTTGCACACATATTTATTTCCAATGTTGCACCGTCCGCATTTACCGATTCCGCACTTCATGCGAAGCTCCATTGTAGTATATATCTGAGTATCTTTAAATCCAAGCTCCTTGAGCGCAGCAAGCGAAAATTTTATCATAATCGGTGGGCCGCACATAAGCACTGTCTTTGAAATATCCGGGGACAGCTCTTTAACATAATTTGGTACAAATCCGACGTGGCCATCCCATCCGGATTGTTCACGGTCGATAGTAAGATTTACCTCAAAATCCGGCGCTGTCATCCATTCGTCGATTATTTCCTGATAATCAACAAGGTCATCCTTAGATCTTGATCCGTAGATAATCTGAACCGAGCCGTATTTGCTTCGGTTATCACGTACATAATTAATTACCGAGCGAAGCGGAGCAAGTCCGATTCCTCCGGCGATAAACACAAGATCCTTTCCGAGAAGCGCACCTTCCACCGGAAAAGCGTTTCCGTACGGTCCGCGCACGGTAATCTGCTGTCCTGGCTCGATCATGTGCAGCCATTCTGTAAGACATCCGCATTTCTTTATACTGAACTCCATAAATTCGGTATTTGTCGGCGAAGAAGTTATCGAAAACATAGCTTCACCTATTCCTGGAATCGAAACCATAGCGCATTGTCCCGGCATATGGTCAAATGGTTTTGTACCGTCAGGCGTGAGTACCCGAAAGGTTTTAACGTCCGGAGTATCCTGTCTGATGTCGGTAACAACGCCAATTTTGGGAATGAGCATTTCTTCTGTCATTATTTGTCCTCCCCTATCGATTTCATAACCTTTACGATATTCATATGAATCGGACATTTTGCAAGGCATCTGCCGCATCCGACGCACCCATACTCACCGCCGTTATTCATCGGAAAATAAATAAGCTTGTGCATAAAACGCTGACGAAAACGTTCGAGCTGGGTAAGCCTAGGCTGCCCTCCGGCCATTTTGGTAAAATCGGAGTACATACAGGAATCCCAGCATCTGAAACGCTTGATTCCATGACCGGTGTCAAATTCCTTTATGTCATAGCACTGGCATGTCGGGCAGACAAAAGTACATGTTCCACATCCGAGACATGCCTCGGAAAGCTCCTTCCACTTTTCAGACGAAAACGTATCCATCATACTTCTGCCATCAAATTTTTCTGTACTTAGATTATGAAGCGGAAGCTTATCATAAATCGTATTTGTCCGATTTTGCTGAGCTTCGACGGCTTTTTCATCGGATACATCGGCCTTTTCTATTATTTCTCCGAGCGATTCGAGTAGAGCTCTTCCCTTTTCGCTGACAGCCTTAAGCATCAGCGCATCCGTGGTTTTCCACGCCTTAATATCACCGTCGGAGGATTCTGTCGGATCAATCCCGAAGGTCTTACAGAAACAGGTTTCCGCCGGCGCCGTGCATGCAAGCGTAATTACGGTTCCGTGACTGCGCCTGTTGAGATAATACGAATCGGCAGGCTCCTGTTCGATAAACACCTTGTCGAGAATTTTAAAGCTTCGCGCATCGCATGACCGTACACCGAATATTACAAAATCTTCGGTTTCAGTACGTGGATCAATTACCTCTATCTTTTGTCCGTCTACCTTGAAATCTACGAGATTTTCTGTCTGAGGAAAGAAGAAGTCCTTAGCAGAACGAACTGTATTGCCGGCATCGGAAAGAGTAACGCCTGTTTCATATTTTTTAAAACGCGCCGAACCGTCAGAATCATCCGACGGGATATAAAGAACCTCTTTCCCGGCAATTTTATCAAAAAAATCATAAAGTTTGTCAAGAGAAAGCTTATACATCATTCGTTACCTCCCCTTTCGTATATGATTCCCGGCTCCGCATCGTTTTTGGTAAAGTCAACAACAGGAGAGCGACTTTCGGGATCTGCACCTGCCTGATACTCGCCGTACAGCTCATTTATATCCTTGATGAATTTACGGTTAAGCAGGTGCAACGGTATATGCTGAGGACATACGCGTGAACACTCGCCGCAGTCAGTACAGCGTCCGGCAACATGAAAAGCGCGGATAATATGGAACATATTCTCCTCAAAGCTTGTTGACGCAGCTTTATTTTCAACACCGGAAGCCGGATTGTCAAAAACGCATTTCTCGCAGGTGCATGCAGGACATACATTGCGGCACGCATTGCATCTGATACATTTTGAAAGCTCTCCGCGCCAGAAGGCAAATCTTTCCTCCGGCGTCATATTCTCAAGCTTTTCAACCTCATCGAAACGCTTGGAATCGCGAAGTTCTCCATCCTCACCTATAAGCTCGTCATACGCAACGTGCTTATGACTTTTACATACAAGACATCTGTCAAGCTTGACATCATTGCGCTCAAGCTCACTCACGCCATATGCGGTTTCGACTTTAAGTTTGTCTTCTTCTCGCTTTATATCTATAATTCCCGGTCCTGCGAGAGCCTTTATCTTTTCTATGTCTATTTTTCCATCGCACGGTATTCCGACGACATATACACCGTCGCGGTTTATACGGTGCTCGCATAGCAGCTCATTAAAGCTGTATGTGTCGCACGGCTTGAGGAAAACAAGTATTTTGCCAGCCTTTTTAGACTCAGCTACCATGTATTTGGAAAGGTTCGGAGCGCAGAAATCTCCGTATACAAAGTCCTTCAGTTCTTCCGCGGTCTCAAAAACGGCAGGGGTTACATCGTAGATAAACTCGCCTGCTTTCCATCCCATTACACGGTTGACGGTTCCGTTTTCAAGAAGCTCCGCAGCTTTTTTTATCATTACTTCCTGCATCTCAGATCCTCCAGTCTCTTATTTCTGCCGAGACGGGTTACGGTTTCCGCAAAATCATTCATTGTCGCAGCGAATTTCGCGCCTTCGGCAGCCGACACCCACTCAAC
>CABPZV010000031.1 GCA_902462015.1 uncultured Eubacteriales bacterium
GCTGATATAAATTTTGCACAGTGTACAGGAAATATTATCGAAGCAGATGTGAATTACTATACTTTTGAAGGCCTGACTTTTGAGAATAGTGTTGACGGGCTTTTTCAAATGAACGGAAATAATAATACAGTGTCCGGCTGTATTTTCCGCTGCTGCGGAGGGAATGCTGTTTGCTTGAACGGAAATGATGTAATCTTTGACAGTAATGATATTTATTCGGTAGGGAAAACGGCATTGTATGTAGACGGCGGAGAAATAACACATCTTATTCCGTCGGATAATGAGATAACAAACAATCGTATACACGATTATGCAGAGCTGAACCGTGTATACAGTGCTGGTATTGATATAAAGAGTCAAAGCGTAGGTATTACGGTTTCACACAATGAAATATATTATGCTCCGCATCAGGGGATAGGCTTTTGCGGAAACGATATTATTATGGAATACAATTATATTCATGATGTCTGCTATGAATCAGGCGATGCCGGAGCAGTATATACATACAGCTCGTCGTGGAGTTCCTGCGGTATGATTTTCCGAAATAACATTGTTGAAAATATCGTTAGCAAATCAAGTGAATATTATACCCCGAACGGGGTATATATAGATGCTGCAAGCGGGTGTGCACAGATATACTCCAATTTGATAATTAATACAGACGGATTTGGAATATTATCAGGCGGCCATGACAATATTATACGTGATAATATGCTTATCGATTCTAATCTTCAATGGCATGCAGCAGCGTATTACAAGCATATGGAGGCTCATACTGCGTGGGCAGCAGATGAAAACGGGCTTGTTTCTGCCTTTCCGACAGGAAAGCTATGGACCAGTATTCTTAACTATCCTCCTTATGCAACAACATCTTGGTATATGCGATATCCTTGGGTAATGCTGATCAAAACTACAAATGTATACGATTTTAACGACAGATTTGTGGGATATGCTTATGGTGATGCTTTACTGAGAAATAATGTTTTTCGGCTTTTAGCCGGTACAAATGATATTAGTAAGGATCCGGCACGTCTGGTAACAATTCGGGATAATAAGATATATACAAATATTGATGTTATCGGATTTAAGGATTTTGAAAATCGGGATTATACGATATCTGAGGATTCACGAATATATCATGATATTCCCGGATTTAAGTATTGTGATGTTAAAAATGTAGGTGCTATAAGGTAAATTAGAGTTAGAGATTTTAACTAACCGGGAAGTCAAAAAATCAAATTTTGTCTTCCCGGTTAGCTTTACTGATAATCTATTAATGATTAAATAATAGACGACAGAGCATCATTATAATTTTTAGCAACTACATCTGCGGAAAATTTTAATTTTTTCGTCTCTTCATCAGTAAGCTTAAGACGAAGTTTACCGTAGATTCCTTCCTTGCCAAGAATGCATGGAGTGCCAAGCCAAACATTTCCGAGACTGTATTCGCCCTCCAGAAGGGAAGAGACAGTCAGAATGCTGTGTTCATCCTCAAAAATTGCTTTAGTAATTCTTGCAAGTGCCATACCGATTCCGTAGCATGTGGCTTGCTTAGCGGCGATTATTTTGTATGCAGAGCCGCGTACTTCCTGTTCCAGCTCTGCAAGCTTGTCCTTTGAAAAACGGAGAGGATGCTCTGAGCAGAGCTCTTCTGTACTTTTTGTAGATACAAAAGCATTTGACCATGGAACGAATTCACTGTCTCCGTGTTCTCCAACGACGTAGGCGTGAATATTATGCGCGTCTACTCCGAAATATTTACCGAGAAGAAATCTTAGCCTTGCAGTATCAAGTGTAGTGCCGCTTCCGATTATACGTGAAGCGGGAAATCCGGAGCTTTTATACGCAATCATTGACATTACATCTACTGGATTTGTAGCGATGAGAAAGATGCCTTCAAACCCGCTTTCAGCCGCGCTCTTTACAATTGCCTCGACGGTTCGACTGTTGCGTGTTATAATACCGGCATCGCTTCTGGTCTCGCCGACTGCCTGTGCTGCTCCGGCGGCAATTACGACAATAGATGCGCCTCTGCAGTCACTGTAATTACCTGCATAAATGTCCATTGTGGAATCTGAAAAAGCAAGACCGTGCGCGAGATCGGCCGCTTCCCCTTCGGCTTTTTGCCGGTTTGCGTCTATTAAAACAAGTTCGTCGCAAAGATTTCTGTTAAGCAGTGTAAATGCATAGCTTGAGCCGACAAGTCCTGTACCTACTATTACAATTTTTCTTTTAAATTGATTGTTTTCTTTTATTGAACCGGCACTGATATCAAGATTAATCATAAATATTCACCCTCTATAACTTATAGTATATTTTTTGGTTTCTTAAAAAAGAAATTACAGTTCTGTGCATACAGTATGAACCATATGGTTTAATTAAAAAACGCTATGTTTTTTGCTTTGTCAAATGAAATATGTCTCTGATTAATTAAAGTATTTCCAGATATAATCTAATAAATACAGAAAAAATAAAAAACCTGTTTCGAATCTTACGAAACAGGTTTTTGGTTTATCGTGCCGAAAAAACGATTATGATTATTATTCCCGTGTGATAAGATAATACATACCTGGATTTTCCTCGCCGAGCTTAAATTTGAGTATGCCGTTTTTATATTCTGTTGAAACCTCGCCCGTTGTCTGTGCCTCAGGGCCTATAGAACGAATTCTCATTTTTCCGGAGACTTTGAGTTCGATTTCTGCCTGCATTACTTTGATTTGTACAGGACCGTGACCATATTCAAGCATATGCTCTCCGTCCCATTTCATATCGGTATTAACGGCATCGCAAAGTGCTGTCAGCAGAATGTTATCGGTATTCTCAAGCGGTTCGTCTGTAAGCGACGATATAGCAATAACACCAGAATCGCTTTCAGAGGTAACTGTTAGTCCTTCAAATTTAATTTTTCCGTTTTTGCCGAGTCTTCCGTAAACTGCCTTTGTGCGTTCTGAATTTATGTATCCATAGTTTTTCGTCCAACTTCTGTAAAGCTGTCCGTCGGGAGAAGCTACCTCGCCGTCGTCGAGATTCACAAGTGATTTTCCGGCGTCCTCTCCGTCTTCAAAGCTTACACCTACCTGTTTGTACTCAGCAGCCGCGTGAAATGCGTCGCGCTTGTTTTCTCCGGCCTTGATTTTTACCGATTCGGAGGCAGGTTTTACGTCCTCGCGCCTTGTAATCAATGCGCTGTGATAAAATAGTCCGAACTTGGCAGGGTCATTCCAGACAGAGAACACACCCTCCCGGTATCCGACACCGTCTATGCAGGGAGGAAGAATTTCCTTTCCGAGAATATCAAGCCTTTCGAGATGTGTCGTATAGGAATATGTATGAATAGCAAAACCGGACCAATTCTGATATGATCCGGCTGCTGCATAGAGCAGGGGACTTTCACATCTGCATGGATTAGGCCAGGGCATATCCCATTCGGAAACGAAGAACGGACGACCGAAAATACGTTCATTAAGAATTCCGTTGAGCGCGCAGTCTTCCTGATCTGTAAGCGAATTGAGCATTGTAAGGTGGTCGTTCCACCGCCAATCATAAAAATATGTATGACTGTCCATGAAGTCCATGTCAAGATGAGCTTCGGTAAGCTCATCGCAAAGAAACCAGTTGGTACCTGTAATAGGAATTTTGACTCCTAATGAAATCATGTAATTCCGCATTTCACAAAAATATTTTCTGTCGACCTCTTTTTTGAATTCTGCAAGAACTCCGTCATTTGCGGAAAGATCGCAGTTTTTTGCATCAAAGTCAATATCTCTTTCCTCCAGCCAGTCAGCAAACATATCTCTGAATCTTGAGGTATACGGTTCAACCGTGAAATTTGCCTTGCTGAAAAGTTCACTCTCATTAATAATTTCAGTCATGACAAAAACCGGGTCGTCTTTGTACTTAAATGCGGTGTAGGGATTAAAATGATTCCAGATATCGTGCATAAATTCTTTTTGCAAATCTTTCATTCTTTGATCGTATATGTTAAAAGAATATTTTGTGGAATCAATCATATCCTCTGCAGCTTCAACATCGTCTCCGGACTTATAACGGCGGTAGGTAAGCATATCAAGGTAGCAGTATATCCCATGCTCTTTAAGGCAGTAAATCAGATAGTCCAAACGCTCCATACTGCGCGGATCGAGTTTGCGGGTTGTATCTACCCGTTTGCCGCGTGTAAAAGAGAAAATATTAGGGCAGTCCCATTCTGCGTCGAGCTGGTGAAAGCGGACGATATTGCATCCGGTTTTTTCGAGTCTTTCTGCGACAAGCTCAGAGTATTCGTGTGACGGGAAGCAGGCCCCGCCATTAAAGTTCACACCCCAAAAGCGTGCTTTGGTTCCGTCCTCGAATTCAAAGTGATCGCCTGCTGTCTTTATAAATCCGTGCTTTCCTGCAGGACGCTCTGATTCAAAAACAAACGAAATGTCTATCGGCATATCGTCATAATACAGCGGAAACGGTACATATTTCTCCATGTTAATTACCCATGTCCCAAATTTTCAGGAACATCCTTTCTGATTTTATATAAAAGATTTTTATTTACTTGTAAATTCCGATTTCTGATATTTTCATCAGCCAGAAGTTATTTTTCCGTATCAGATGCATTTAGCTGTGAAACATATTCTTCAAGGCAAAGCCCGCTTTCATGAATCTTATACGCATGATATCTGCCTACATAACGGTAATGCCACGGTTCAAAGTCATACCCTGTTATGTTTGTTTTATCTTCAGGATAACGCAGAATTATACCGAATTTCCACGAATTGTCGCAAAGCCAGGTGTAAGCAGGTTTATTTGCAAAGGCTTTATCTGCAGCTGAAAGATTATGCATGTCGCAGCAAAGTCCTGTTTGATGCTCGCTTGTTCCGGGGCGCGCCGAATATGTCGCGGCCATTTCTTCAGCCTGTTCACGTGTCCAGCCGGGGTGATTTGCAAGCTCTTTGTTTGTATATTCTTCAAAAAGGCTTGCCTGATAGCTGTACGACCTGTAGCCGCTTGTGATTGAAACATCTGTATATCCGCAAGCTCTCATCTCGATGAACATGGCTTCAAACGCCTTTGCGGCATTATTGCGAAGCTTTTGAACTGCACGTCCGTCAGCGCGTGTATCTGCAAGATCAGTAAGGTCGTCAGGCATATACGATTCATCAAGTGAAGTTGTCTTATTTGCGATTAGCAGATAACCGTCGCGGTCCACAGGATCCATAAATTCTTCATATGACGATAAATCCGAGATAAATGTGATACCATATGAAGCAGGACCTGTTAACGGGTCGGCTTGTACCGAGCTTGTTTCAGGTGGCATTGTGCCTATTGAGTCTTCTGTACTCTCTGAAATTCCTGTTTCATCTACAATATTTTGCCTGCTGTCAGTCAGTGCTGATATAAGCTTGCCTATGACAAAAACTGTCCCTGCAACAGCAGCTATCAGAATGGTAAAAGTAGCTGCCGTCAGTATAAGTCTTCTACGTTTTCGTCTCATTCTTGCTTTCGCCCTTTCGGCACGAATCCTCGCAGGGGATGGGTGAGCCGAACTGTGTCGGTTTGCAGAATTTGACCGTATTGTCGAAGAATTTCTCTGTCTGACTTCAGTTTCTCTATATCCAATACTTGAATTTTTATTTCTGCTTTTGTCGTTAAGTGAATCGTTCAATTAATTTTCCTCGCTATAGCTAAAATATTGATTTATACGCATTTTCTGTGCGATTGATACCGAATGTTTATCTCCTGTGATAACTTTAATACAAAGTTCAATCGGAATTATCCGGCGGCGCTCGGAGGATTCATATCAGAAATAGGTTCTCCGGTAACAGAGTCCACTGCTGTGTCGGCAATTCCGTCTCCGTCGGTATCAATGTATGTTACAGTGGGTTTTTGTGTCGGGTCGGTTGCATTAAGGATATCCTTGGGCAGTGAATCCTCAGGGATATTTTGAGTGGGTTCCTGAACTGATGGAATAAAACCGACAGGTTTATAAACAGGTGTTTTTCCGTCTGAAACGGTAACGCTGTATTCTGCTATTTCTCTAACCATTGTAACAGCGTACTTTTCATTGTCAAATGTTACCGAAATCCCATTCAGATATATCTTGAAAAATTCGAGAGGGACAAGAATGGTATCCCCGTTTCTTATGACCGGCGCAGACAGCCTGAACTGCATTTTATTTACAGTTATTTCTGCTGAACCTACTGATATGTTCAGAATGTAGTTTTCATTTGTGCCTGAAATATATTTCAGCTCTTCTGCTGTTCCCACTGTAATGAAACCGAAACGTTTGGCGAAGTCGTTCATATTTAAGTATATGGTATTTCCGTAACGGTATTCTTTGGCGGAAAGTGAAGTACTGTATATTTTTGTATTATCGGTATCGGTTATGTTAAATCCGATCGTTTTAGGAACTTCGCTGAAGTTAATATGCAGAGAAGCAAATATACCTAATGAAGAAATTATCCCAAGTGACAGAAAGACTATCAGAAACATCAGAAAATTCGGTATAGAGTTTATAATGCCAAGCAGGAGAGAGGAAAAAAAATTTTTTGCTGATTTGCGTCTTTTGTTTTTTTTGTGGACGCGGTTTAAACGCAGTTTTTCTTTTTGTCTTTTACGGCTTTCCCGCAGCATCTGTTCCTCGGCCGTTTTTCTCGCTGCTTCTGCAGCTTTCATCATCCGGCGTTCTTCCGGGGTATATCCATGCGATTTGATATTTCCAGATTTTTTTAGGTTTGATTTTTTTTGCTGAATATTAGATTCAGAATATTTATTTTTACTGTGTGTCCGGCTCTGAGTTTTTTGGCTTTCATGGGAAGGCATTCTGCTGCCGTTCTTAAAATTATTCTGAACGCTGAAATTATGACTGTAATTTGGATTTGGCCTTGTGTTGTGAGGTTCAGAATGATCTTGGTTTTGCCAGGCTCTGTAATCTTGACTTTTTTTCTGCCTGACAGGAGTATTAAAATTGTTATGTCTGTCTTGGCCTTTCGGATAAGCAGAGCCCATTTTAATGTCATTATCCCGTATTAACTGTCCGTTTCTGACTTCACGGTTATTTCGCTGAAGACTGCTGTCCTGGTCAAAGGATGGTGCTATCCGGCGGTTATTTCGTCCTCCATATATTTCTGCATGCAGATTATTTTCTGTGTGAATTATTCTTTTTTCAGAAGACAGATATTCTCTTCCTTTATTCCTTGTTTTTGATGGTAATATATTGCCCTTGTCCGATTTATACGAGGTTCTTTCTGCGTTTTTATTGTTTTTATAATATGCGTTATTGTAGCGGCTTTGTTTTAATTTTTGCCGGCTGTTTTCCTCCGGCTCAATTCTGCTTTTTTTGCTGTAACCGTCAAGATGTCCGCGGTGGTCTGTCGGAGCTTTAGTCGGGCTGTATACCTGTGTTCTATTCAATTGAGTATACCTCCCTTTATGTGAGTTGATTTATCTTGTCTGCATATCACAAGTGAACCAAAAATCCGGATATAAAATCAAAGTTGTTGTAATAAATTTCGGTCAAACTGCAATGTTTCGGGGGTTTTGCATTGCAAAGCCGCTGCTGTCATCAGCGAAACGAAACTTGCTAACCAAAAAGCTATAGCTTTTTGGTTATTATATCATAGAAACACATACATTTCAAGTGCTTTAAATATTAAAATAGCGTATGGCACGTTAAGGAAAATTCCAATATGTACAGAAAAAATAAAAAAGTGTTGACAATGAAAAAAAAAAGTGTTATACTACTAAACGTAATGAGCAAGCAGAGCACTCCGCTCTCACCTGATGCGCTGCATAAGATGCAGAATGATAGTGTCATGGTCAATATCCGCGTCCTTGAATACGCGGTCGTTTTTTGCGGAGGCATGCTGTGCGCAGATGTTTACCGTATTTTTTTATTTTTGAGCGGAGGTGCTTAACCATCAGAAACAATACCAACACAAAGGAGCATTATATCAATGACGAAATTAAAACCGTCCTCGGTTTTGCTCCGACCAAGATTCTCAGAGTAATTGGTCCCGACGGAGAACAGCTTGGAATGCTTACTTTTGCCGCCGCGCAGAACAAGGCTTATGACAAAGGTCTTGATCTCGTGATGATCTCGGCTCAGGCGGACCCTCCTGTCTGCAAGATAATCGACTACGGAAAATTCCGTTATGAGAGGGACAAGAGGGAAAAGGAAGCAAAAAAGAAACAGCAGGTAATGGATATCAAGGAAATAAAGCTTTCCTGTCAAATTGACACAAATGATTTTATGACGAAAGTAAATCATGCCCGTCGTTTTCTGACCGGCGGAGACAAGGTGAAAGTTATCGTAAAATTTAAGGGTCGTGAAATGAGTCACCTTGATGTCGGACGTGGATTGCTTCAAAGATTTCGTGAGGCTTGTGAAGATCTTGGTGGTGTTGATAAGGCACCCAATCTTGAGGGCAGATTTATGTCTATGTTTATCACTCCGAACAGCAAGCGTGAGGGGGCGTCCGGAAAATCTGCAAGAAGCGGACAAAAGGGCGATAAAAAAACGTCCGCACCTGAAGGTGTGCCCTCAAAAAACTCCGATGAAATAAAGAGTAAATAAAGCTTTATATTGTCGGATATTCCGTTAAAATAAAAGATCTGTATAAACGGACGAAAACCGAAAGGAGTTCCTATCATGGGAAAAATTAAAACACACAGTGCAACCGCTAAAAGGTTTAACGTTACTAAAAGCGGACTCGTAAAAATGAACCATTCACATCGTCGCCATAATCTTGGCATTAAGACTCCTAAAAGAAAGAGACAGCTCAGACAGAACGCATATCTCAGCGAATCATTTGCTGCTACAATAAAGTCTCTTATACCGAGCAAGTAATGTTTGATTATTATTTTTTTTACGATAGCAGGAGGAATTTAAAATGGCACGAATAAAAAGGGCGGTTATGACCCGCAAGAGACGCAACAAAGTTCTTAAAAGCGCGAAGGGTTACTGGGGTGCGAAAAGCAAACACTTTAAGATGGCTAAACAGGCCGTAATGAAGAGCGGTAATTATGCGTTTGTAGGAAGAAAACTTAAAAAGAGAGATTTTCGCAGACTTTGGATAACAAGAATCTCTGCACAGGCTAAGATTTGTGGTATGAATTATTCAACACTTATGCATGGACTGAAGATGGCTGGAATTGATCTGAACCGTAAAATGCTTGCAGAGCTTGCAGTTTCTGATAAGGATGCTTTTGCCGCAATTGCTGAAAAGGCGAAGGCTGCTCTTTGATTTTCCGGAGTGTTCCGAAATCTCGGATAAGCTAACAGAGAAATAAAACCCGGGACACACAGCGCGCACGCGCGTGTGCGTCCGCGGGTTTTTGTTCATTAGACGGAGTGAAACGTAATGAATAAGACGCACGGAAGAAATGGATGTCCGCGTTTGATAACGTCAAGATCGAATCCTCTTATTGTATCAGCCTCATCGCTTTCAGAAAAAAAATACAGGGACAGAACAGGCTGTTTTGCTTTTGAAGGGATAAAGCTTTATAAAGAGGCTGTAGCTTCGAAGGTCTGCCTTGAACATATTTTTGTACGTGAAGATGTATATGACCGGTTTTCAGACCTGTTATTTTCGGATATCTCTCTTGTTGTGTCGGATTTCGTTTATAACAAAATGTCTGAAGAAAAATCTCCGGAAGGTATATTATGTGTAGCAAAATATATTGACTTTTTGCATAAAAAGGTTAAAATATATGATAACGTGTCTAATGAGTGCGGAGCGCCGGACAGGGATAAAAGTTTTTTTATTGTATCCCAGGTACGTGACCCGGGAAACCTCGGAACTATAATCCGAAATGCAAATGCACTTGGAATTGACGAACTGATAATTTCGGCGGACTGCGCCGACATTTATAACCCGAGGACTGTAAGGGCGGCAATGGGAGCTCTTTTCCGGCAGAAAATAACAGTATGCTGTGATATGTATTCAGCTGTTGAGGTACTCCGCGCTTGGGGTTATCATGTAATGGCTGCGGCTCTGAGTCCGTCTTCTGTCAGTATTACAGATATAGACGTGTCCAGCCGCACATGCTTTTTAGTCGGAAATGAAGGGCATGGTCTTGACAAGGAGCTTATAAGTGCGTGCAGCGGAAGTGTTATTATACCTATGCAGAATGGAAGCGAATCACTCAATGCTGCTGCCGCATCCGCGATACTAATGTGGGAAAGCGCGAAGAAACATGGATTTAACGATTAATACAAATCAGTCTGATTCTAATATTATTTATTGGCTGTGGCTCAGTTTAGCATGCGGTGCCGGAAGTTCTGTTCCGGAATTGTTATTTAAAAAATTCGGGCCCAGTCCCAAGAGAATATACGATGCAGTACCTAAAGAATTTGATGAGCTTACAAGAAAAAAGGAACTGAAGCCTAATATATATAACGCTTTGCTAAATAAAAGTCTTGAGGTTCCGTTTAAGATACTGGAATGGTGCGGCGAAAACGGAGTTGGACTTTTGCCGTATGACAGTGCGTATTTTCCCGCAAGTCTGAGAATTATCAGGCGCAGTCCCGTGCTTCTTTATTATCTTGGAAATGTGCCGGATATCAATAAAAGACTTTCAATTGCTATGGTAGGAACGCGTAAAGTTTCAGATTACGGAGCAAGAAATACTTATACGATAGCTTCTGATCTTGCTTCGGCTGGGGTAGTAATTGTATCCGGTATGGCTCTCGGAGTTGACGGAGTTGCGCATCGTGCAGCAATTGACAGCGGAACATATACGATTGCGGTTCTTGGATGCGGAATTGACAGAGTTTATCCGCGTGAGCATGCAAATCTTATGCGTGAGATAATAATGAACGGAACAGTTATAACTGAATTTTGTCCGGGGACTGCCCCTATAGGTTCAAATTTTCCGATAAGAAACAGAATAATAAGCGGTATTTCTCAGGGAACTGTCGTTATCGAAGCTGACAGGAAAAGCGGATCGCTGATAACTGCCAGATACGCAAAAGAACAGGGGAAACCGATTTTTGCACTTCCTGGAAATGTAGGAAGTCTTGGAAGCTCCGGAACCAATCAGCTTTTAAAAGACGGTGCAAAAATTATTACCGATGCATTTGATATTCTTGACGGTTATCTCGAATCATATAATTCAGCAATCTGTATTGACAATGTAATGAATAAGCTTGAAAAATTTCGTTCAAGCTATGATTTCAGAAATGTTTTTCGCTCCAAGACACTTCCGGTTTATCCGAAGCTTGAGGTAAGCGAAGGCGGTAAGGGTAAAAGGGCTTCCGTCAAAAGAGATAAAAATAATATAAATGTCGCCGATAAGAATAATACTTCCAAATCAGAGGGAAAATCAGTTTCTGAAAGTGAATACAGAGTTTTAGAAAAAAGGGATGAGGAATTAAATGATAAACAGACAGCAAAGCCTGCAGTAAGACGTACAGGCAAAAAAATTGCGGAGGAGCACGGCGATAGGTCAGAGTCTAATTTGAAAACCGCAGACGAAGAAAAAATATCCCGGGATAAACCGGAAATGCCCGAGCTTTACGGAGATGAAAGGGAAATATATTTAAAAATTCCGGCAGAGGGGACTGTAACTTATGACGAGCTTGTCCGCTGCGGCTTTGAACGGGGAAGTCTAATGTGTGCCCTTACCGAGCTTGAACTTAAGGGATTAATTATATCCGGACGAGGCGGTGAATACCGCCGGGGCGGCTGCGGAAAAGATTCAGAATAAATCATGACATTGCGGCAGAATGCATATTATGCATCGGTAGCAGATTTACATCAGTGAGTTGTTTTTGTCTGTACGACAGTACAGTGGATTTTGCTGACCACGTTTGTCTGGACACCGGAATTTTGTGTGATAAAACCGGAAAGGAACGGAGTTTTATATAAATGTCAAATCTTGTAATAGTTGAGTCGCCGTCAAAAGCTGGAACAGTAAAAAATTATCTTGGCTCCGGCTATAAAGTGGTTGCTTCGATAGGCCATGTAAGAGACCTTCCGAAAAGTACTCTCGGCGTTGATATAGAAAATGGATTCAAGGCAAAATATATTAATATTCGGGGAAAGGGTCCGCTGATAGCTTCTTTGAAAAAAGAAGCAAAAAAGGCGGATAAAGTATATCTTGCAGCCGACCCTGACAGAGAAGGTGAAGCGATTTCATGGCATCTGGTAGCGGCACTTGATATCCCGCAGGAGAAAGTCCGCCGCGTTACATTTAACGAGGTTACAAAAAATGCAGTAAAGGCAGCAATTAAAAATCCCAGGGCGATAGATATTGATCTTGTAAATTCTCAGCAGGCACGTCGTATTCTTGATAGGATTGTCGGATACAAGCTAAGTCCTTTTTTTTGGAAGACTATTCACGGCGGTCTTTCTGCCGGACGTGTCCAGTCGGTTGCAACGAGAATAATTGTTGAACGGGAAGCGGAAATCCGGAGCTTTGTGCCCGAGGAGTATTGGACAATTGAAGCGCGTTTTCGTTCTAAGCGCGGCGAAGCTTTTAATGCACGGTATTTTGGAGAAGGCAAAAATAAAAGAGAGCTTCATTCAAAAGAGGAAGCAGATGCAATTCTTAATGATATCACCGGCAAACCGTTTTTAGTTTCGGATGTTAAACGCTCTAAAAGAGCAAAAAATCCTCAACCCCCTTTTACAACCTCTACACTTCAGCAGGATGCTTCCAGAAAGCTTGGATTTCGTTCTACAAAAATCATGCAGGTTGCCCAGGAGCTTTATGAAGGTGTAAATATTGGAGCGGAAAACGGCGGAGCTCAGGGATTAATTACTTATATGAGGACCGATTCGCTTCGTATCGCCGACGAGGCCAAGGAAAGGGCAGCCGAGTATATACGTTCGGTTTACGGTGAAAAATATGTTCCGGATACTCCGAGAATATATAAAACGAAATCAGGTTCGCAGGATGCTCATGAGGCAATTCGTCCGGCGAATCCATCCCTTGATCCTGAAAAGCTGAAAAAATATCTTTCCACTGATCAGTATAAACTGTATAAGCTGATTTTTAACCGCTTTATGGCGAGTCAGATGGCTTCGGCTGAGCTTGATACGGTAGTTGCTGATATAAACTGCTCCGGTCATGTATTTCGCGCTTCCGGCTATACTGTCCGTTTTCGCGGCTGTCTTGCCGTTTACGGTTCAAGTGATGACGGCGAACAGAGCGATCGCGGAGGCGATGTTATGACGCAGGGAGCTCTCCCTGCAATAGATACGGGTGAAGAGGTTGTAAAGGAAAAAATAGATGGCATATGTCACTTTACAGAGCCTCCCGCCAGATTCAGTGAAGGATCTCTTGTCAAATTTCTTGAGGAGAAGGGAATAGGACGTCCGAGTACTTATTCTACGATTATTACTACAATAATTACGCGCGGTTATGTAGAACGTGACGGAAAAATACTCAGGCCTACTTCACTTGGAGAGGTTACTACAGATCTTATGAAAAAGTATTTTCCTGAGGTTGTAGATTATGAATTTACTGCGCAGATGGAGTCTTCTCTGGACAATATTGAACACGGAAACAGCTCAATTGAATCGGTCCTTGGTAGTTTTTACGGGGATTTTGCAAAGCAGCTTGAAGCGGCTGAGGCTTCAGTTTCGAGGGATGATGTCAAGATTCCTGTAGAGGAAACCGATATGATTTGTGAAAAATGCGGCGCAAAAATGATAGTAAAAACAGGGCGTTATGGAAAGTTTGCCGCTTGTCCCAATTATCCTGATTGTAAAAATACAAAGCCGATTGCCGCGAAATCGGTTCAGAATTCGGATGCCTCACCGGAAGGTACTCCTGTCCCGGGAATTAAGTGCGAGAAATGCGGTGCTGATATGGTTTTGCGCAGCGGACGGTACGGAAGTTTTTATGCGTGTTCAAACTACCCGGAATGTAAAACTACAAAACAGATTGTAAAAAAAATCGGCGTAAAATGCCCGGTCTGCGGAGGAGATATTATTACCAAACGCGGTAAGAATAAGGCCTTTTTCTATAGCTGTGAAAATTATGAAAAATGCGGATTTTCATCTTGGGATATGCCTCTTGAAGAAAAATGTCCGGAATGCGGTCAGATGCTATTCAAAAAGAAGGGAAAACCCCTTGCTGTATGTCATAATAAAGAGTGCAGCTATAAATGTGATTATGTGGATAAGACGGATACAGATAAAGCTAAAGTATAGACCTGCTGAGATATCTTTTTGCTGCTCTTTTGCAGCAGTGCAGAACTTGGTCATGCAGTGCTTGCTTACTTTTTTCGGCGGCGCAATTCATATCAGAGTCGTCTAAGACGGACTTATAGCTCTTATGAAAGGGAATGATTTACGGAAATGAAAATACTTGTAGATGTAATGGGCGGAGACAATGCTCCCGATGCGGCTGTAATCGGTGCACTCGATGCGGCAAAATCTTTTTCAGATATTTCGGTCACAATGGTGGGAAATGAAGATGCAATACATGAAGCTGCTGCAAAAGCTGGCAGAATGGAGGAGCTTGAATCGGTCGAGATTGTACATACCGCTGAGGTTATTACAATGGAAGACCCGGCGCTCAGTGTTGTACGTGTGAAGACCGACTCGTCCATGGCGGTTGGGCTGAGGATGCTTTCTGAGGGACGTGGAGATGCATTCATAAGCGCAGGAAATACCGGTGCCCTTCATGCCGGGTCTTCTCTCATTGTCAGGCGTATTCGCGGAATTCAGAGATCAGCTATTGCTACGGTGCTCCCTTTTGCCAGACCAGTGCTTCTTATAGATTCCGGTGCTAACATTGAGGTAGAGCCGTCTTATCTTAGACAGTTTGCGATTATGGGTTCTATATATATGAGTCATATTTTTGGTATTGAAAAGCCGGAGGTGGGACTTCTCAATAACGGAACCGAATCAACAAAAGGAACGAAAAAGCTGATCGAAGCACATGACCTTCTTGAAGCTGATGAAACAATTAATTTTGTGGGGAATGTAGAGGCAAAAGAAGTTCCTCTTGGCAGATGTGA